>JAFEBR010000473.1 GCA_018242565.1 Planctomycetota bacterium
CCTTATGAATGGAAGACCGACTACGAAGTCTGTCGCTGGGGTTTCCACGGCGCCAGTCATCGCTACCTCGGGACACGGATGTCGCAACTGCTGGGACGGAACGACCTGCGGGTGATTACCTGCCACCTGGGTGGCAGCAATTCACTGTGCGCAATCAAGGATGGCAAGTCGCAGGCGAACAGCCTGGGGATGAGTCCCCAGACCGGATTGCCCCACAACAACCGCGTCGGGGATTTCGATCCGTTCGCACTCCCTGTCTTGATGCGGGCGACCGGGAAGAGCCTGGAGCAACTGCTGCAGGACCTCTCGAACAAGAGCGGCTTACTGGGTCTGAGTGGATTGAGCCAGGATGTGCGAGATCTGGAACAGGCGGCCGCCCAGGGGCACGTGCGGGCCCAACTCGCGCTCGACGTTTTCATTGCGTCGATCCGCCAGTACCTGGGTGCGTATTTGACGATTCTGGGAGGCGCCGATGCCATCGTCTTCAGCGGCGGCATCGGAGAAAACAGCCGACTCATCCGCAGCGGAGTCTGCGCCAATATGGACTGGGCGGGAATCAGCCTGGATGAATCGCTGAACCAGACCGCCCGGGGCGAAGCCCGAATTTCATCTGCCGGCAGCCGAACCCAGATCTGGGTGGTCCCCACGAACGAAGAAATCGTCGTGGCCCGCCAGGCGGTTGAGGCGCTGAAAGGAACAGTCTGATGTTTTTGGCACGCATCACCGGCAGTGTGGTTTCGACGCAGAAGGTGGCGTCGATGGTGGGGCAAAAGCTGCTGCTGGTCGAACCCTTGCGGGTCGACGAGAAGGACGCGAGCAGCCTGAAACCCACCGGCCGATCGTTCGTCGTTGTCGACACGGTAGGCGCCGGTGAAGGCGAAGTCGTGCTGTGCGTGCAGGGTTCGAGCGCACGCTACACGCCCGAAACAAAAACCCTGCCGATCGACGCCGCCATCATCGGCATTGTCGATCAGGTCCAGGTCGCAGCAAAAACAGTCTTTAACACGAACAAATAACAAACACCACGAATATCCACAAATTGTGTCCTGGTCCCGGTTAGACCGCCCCGGTACTCCGGTCATCCCGCCAGCGAATCAGTTTTTCTCCGAGACGATACACCATGCAAACTACCGAAGCCGCGATCCGTCAGGTTGTTCAGGAAGTCTTGTCCCAGTTGGGACGCACCCCTTACGTCGCGTCGGCCGGCAAATCACGCGATGGATCGTGGGGCGTGTTCAAGACGGTTGACCAGGCGGTCGAAGCAGCGAACGACGGGTTCAAGAAACTCTCGGAACGCGGCCTCGAAGACCGTCGCAAGGCGATCAATTGCGTCCGCCGCATCACGGAAGAACAGGCCGAAGAACTGGGCCGCGCCGAAATGGAAGAAACGAAGATCGGCCGACTCGATCACAAAATCGAGAAGCTGAAAATCGTCAAGCTGGTGCCCGGCGTTGAATTTCTGAAGACCGACTGCATTTCGGGCGACAACGGCCTGACGTTGACCGAATATGCACCGTTCGGTGTCATCGGTGCCATCACCCCGGTCACGCACTCGCTCCCGACACTCGCGGGCAACGTCATCAGCATGGTCGCCGGTGGCAACACGCTGGTCGTCAACGCTCACCCGGGTGGCGCCCGCATCGCCGCCGAAGGGGTCCGCCGCTTCAATAAGGCCATCTTCGAAGCCACCGGCCTCGAAAACCTCGTCACCATCGTCGAGCAACCCACACTGGAAACGGCCGCCGAGATCTTCGCACACCGCGGCGTTCGCATCCTGTGCGTGACCGGTGGACCAGCCGTGGCCCGCGCGGCCCTCGAAAGCCGTAAGCGCGCCGTTGTCGCCGGCCCGGGCAACCCGCCCGTCGTCGTCGACGAATCGGCCTGTGCCGACAACGCCGCCAAATCGATCGTCAAAGGGGCGGCTTACGACAACAACCTGTTGTGCATCGGCGAAAAGGAAGTCTTCGCGGTCGAATCGATCTTCCCGAAACTGATGGAAGCCGTCGGTCGACACGGCGGATACCTGCTAAATGCCCGCGAAATCGAACAACTGACCGCAATTGCCTTTAAGCCCGGCAAGGACCACCCGGTACTCAACCGCGACCTGGTCGGTAAAGACGCCAGCGTGCTGGCGGAACTGATTGGTGTGCGTGTTCCGGCTGGCACCCAGATTCTGTACGGCGAAACCGACGAATCGAACCCGTACGTCAGCGAAGAACAGATGATGCCCTTCGTGCCCTTCGTCCGCGTTCGCGATTTCCGTCACGGCCTGGAAATGGCCAAGAAACACGAGCATGGCTACCGCCACACGGCGATCATTCACTCCCGCAATGTTCGCAACATGACGATCATGGGGACCGAAATGGACACCACCCTGTTCATCAAGAACGGCCCGTGCATGGCCGGCCTCGGTCTGGGTGGCGAGGGCTTCCTGTCGTACAGCATCGCCACGCCGACCGGTGAAGGCGTCACCAGCCCGCTGACATTCACCCGTCAACGCCGCTGCACGATGGTCAACGATCTGCGGATCATTTAACCATCGGCTGACCACCCAGGTATCACGAAATCACCACCATGCAGATCGCCAAGGTCGTCGGAAGAACCACTGCCACCGTCAAGCATGAAACGCTTGCCGGTCAGCGTCTGCTCATCGTGCAACCCCTGGACGCGAAAGGTCAGGCTGACGGAGAACCGCAGATTGCCATCGATAACATCGGTGGCCGACAAGGCGACACCGTTCTCCTGACTTCCGACGGTGCCGCCGTCCGAGACCTGGTTAAGAAAGAAAACACACCGATCCGCTGGGCGGTCATTGGTATTCCGGATTCATGAACTTTACGCCTGAACAAATTGAGCTGATTGTGCAGCAGGTCGTCCGGCATCTACAGATGCCTGCCGACCGCCCTGCGCCGGCTGCAACCGTTCCGGCAGCGGCAGCCCTAGCCGCGACCGACACACCCCAGACATGCACTCCCGCCCCGGAGACCAGCGTGCATGTCGCCGGGCGAATCATCACCCAGGATCTGCTCGCCAGTTCGGCCCGCGGAGCCCGTACGATCCGCGTCGAACCTCAGGCACTGCTGACCCCCTCCGCCAAGGACTATATTCGGCACAACCAGATTCAAGTGGTGCGCGAGACTGCCGCACCGGCAGCCAGCAGCCAGCCCAAACTCCGCTGGCAGATCATTGTTGCCAAATCGACTCCCCAACTGACAATTGCCATCGAGAGTCTGGCGTCGCTGGGCATCGCGGCCGAGGTCAAACACCTCGGCGTGGCCACTGAAGTCGCTGCCCAGACCATCAGCGCCATCTGCCGGGCAGAAGCACAACAAGTCGTCGTCTTAACCGCACAGCCCGAACTCGTGGCGTGCCTGGCCAACCGGAACGAACAGATTCGTGCCGCCGCGGTGACAAACCTGGCCGGCATCGAAAGAGCCCGTCGGCACCTGCAGGCCAATGTCGTGACGGTCGATCCTGCCGACCGTAATGTCCATGAACTCAAAACTCTGTTGAAAGCATTTCGCGCGGTGTAGGTCGCCGCGTTCCGTTGAACTCCCTGTTATTGCTGCCCCACAGTCGATCTTTTCCTGTCATGCGTATCGCCGAAACCATTGGAATTGTCACGCTCTCCAAGTGCCACCCGTCGCTGACGGGCGCCACCTGGCTGGTCGCCGTGCCGCTGACCTTGGAAGGCATGGCCGGAAAAGCCGCCGGACGGGGTGAGCCATTCGTCGTGTTCGACGAATTCGGAGCGGGGGTCGGTTCGAAAATCGCGGTCGCCGAGGGGGGTGAAGCGGCGGCGCCGTTTCACCCGGACACCAAACCGATCGATGCCTACAACGCTGCCATTCTTGACACTCTGGAATTCACTCAGCTTTAGCACTTTCTGTCGCACCGGCACTTGCCCGGCCCTTTAAGGAACATGACTCATGGCGAACTCCTGGAACTCCGGCATCAACGACCGGAAAATCAAAGAACAGATCTGCGAAATCGGCCGTCGGGTTTACGACAAGGGCTTTGCGGCCGCCAATGACGGGAACATCTCATACCGCGTCGGCGATAACGAAGTCCTCTGCAGCCCCACCATGATCTGCAAAGGCTTCATGACCCCCGACGATATCTGCGCCGTGGACCTGTACGGCAAGCAACTCGCCGGCAAACGGAAACGCACCAGCGAAATTCTGCTGCACCTGGCGATCATGCGGGCCCGTGAAGATGTGCGGGCCGTCGTCCACTGCCACCCGCCGCACGCGACCGCGTTCGGTGTGGCCCGCGAGCCGATCCCCCAATGCGTGCTGCCCGAAATCGAGGTCTTCCTGGGCGAGATTCCGTTCGCTCCTTACGAGACCCCGGGTGGTCAGGACTTCGCCGATACCGTGCTGCCGTTCCTGAAGCCCGGCACGAACTGCATCATCCTCACCAACCACGGTACCGTGAGCTTCGGTAAGGAACTCGAAGAAGCCTACTGGAAGACGGAAATCGTCGATGCCTATTGCCGGATTCTGATCCTGGCCAAGCAACTGGGCGGCATCACCTATCTCAACGAGCAGAAATCACGTGAACTGCTCGACTTGAAGAAACGCCTCGGTTTCGACGACCCCCGGTTCCACGTGGAAGACTGCGACTTGTGCGGCAACACCGCCTTCCGCGACGGTTATAAAGAAGCTCTGCCCGAACCCAAAGCGTTTGATGCGCCGCCGGCCTTTCCGGGATATCTGCAACCCCCGGCGAGTCTCACGATTCCCGCGGGCACCGATCTCGAAGCACTCGTCAAACTGGTGACAGAACAGGTTGTTGCCGCCTTGAACAAGTAACAACTCGTCTGGCGACACTGCGGGCACGTTCACTCGTGCCCGCGCCCCGCGAGGCCGACGACATCCCTTTCAGACAGACTTACCGGCACACCGGCAGAACATGAATTCCGCACTGTGTGCCTCGAATTCAGGAGAAGAGCTCACATGAAAGTCAGCATCATTGGTGGCGGCGGATTGGTCGGCTCGTGTGCCGGCTTTGCTCTGCAAGCCGGAAAAATCGTCCGCGACATCACTCTGATCGACGTCAACCAGGAACTGTGCGAAGGCCAGGCACTCGACCTGTTGCACGGCGCCAGCCTGCTGGCGGATCAGAAAATCACGGCCGCCCCGACCGCCGCCGTTGCTGACAGCGATGTCGTGGTGATCACGGCCGGCCTGCGTCGCAAGCCCGACGAAAGTCGCCTCGACCTGATCAACCGCAACGTGGCCCTGTTCCGCAACATCCTGGCCGACGTCAAGAAAGCCGGCTTGAAAAAGAACGCGATCTGCTTCGTGGTTTCGAATCCAGTCGACGTCCTCACCTACCTGGCGATCCGCGAACTGGGGTTGCCCCCCAGCCAGGTCATCGGCCTGGGAACGGTACTCGACACGACCCGCCTGCGCAGCATGCTGGCACTGCGACTCGATGTGCCACCCACGCAGGTGCAGGTGACCATCCTGGGTGAACACGGCGACAGCATGGTCCCCATCTGGTCGAACGCCCAGATCGCGGGATTACCGCTCGACAAATTCCCCGGCGTGACCCCCGCGGTCATCGCCGAAGTCGAAAAGCGGACACGTGGCAGTGGTGCCGAAGTCATCAAGAAAAAAGGCGGCGCCGGGTTCGCCGTGGGTGTCTCGATCGCCGATGTCATTCACAGCATCGCACTCGACCAGCGTCGGATCCTGCCGGTTTCGTCGCTGCAGTCGGGCGCGTTCGGCTTGCGCGACGTGGCCATTTCGGTGCCCACCGTCGTCGGCAGGCAGGGGGTCGTGGGGACCATTGAAATCGACCTGTGGCCCAAAGAAAAGATCGCCCTGCAGAATTCCGGCAACGTCTTGAAAGAGACCATCGCCAAAGTCCTGTAAGCACGGCGTCTCAGAGCCCGCTCGATTGCGGGCACGACATGCGACTCACAAGTCACGGGGACCGGGTTAAGGTCCAGCGCAGTTGACTCGGGCGAGTCGCATGTCGCCCCTGAAGGCGATGGATCCTCGGGCGAGATGTTTTCCGACCGTCTCGGGACGCGTTCGCAGTTTATGCCAACGCACTTGCGACAGCGCCTCGGGCAGTGCTGGAGATCTCGCTGGATTCGCAGGCTGGCTCATTACGCTCCGCAGGCAGCCAGCAACTGCGCAGTCGAGGGGGCTCGCGGTTCCTGCCCTGCGCCAGACTCTGCGGAATACTCCGCCATCGGGCCTCACTGTCAGGGTGAGAAACCGTATGAATTCCACAGCAATTCCCTGGCGGTACTCGATTTCGAGATCTCGCCGACTTCCTGGAACGACAGCACTCGCGTGCAGCCCTGTCTGATGCAGCCTCGCTCTGTTGTTCACCCGCGACGGCGTCCCTGAAATCTGTTAAACAGGTACTATGCAAAAATCACTCGATCGCAAACTCGCTGCCATTCATGCCGACCCCACCAACTGTCGGGAGTTCATTCTGGCCGACGCGAAAGACGCCGACATGGCCTTCGGCATCGGATCACCCGGTCTCGCGCCAGAGCGCGCCGGAACGAACCGACCCTTTCGATCTCTCGAAGAATACCGCGAGCAGATGAGGTTGATTACCCGCTCGGGACTGGTCGACATCATGCTGATGTCCGCCAGCACCAGCGAGCAACTCACCATTCGCGAGCGTCTGTTTGACAACTCTCCGGTGACCCCGGCGGCCCGTGCCAACGACACCACCGACATCCACATTCTGCGTGGGGGACGAATCCACGAGGCGGCGTCACGCCCTTTTCGCTCGGCAGCGATCGATCACATTCAGTGCGGGCACCTCGATTGCGCGCCCCATGAACGAACACAAGGGGCCAACCTGGGACTGTATTCGATGACGTTTAACAATGACGTCGACCTCGATCGGCAGTCACTCGAACAGTTTCGCTTGTTCCGCGAAGAGGCCGAACGCAAAGGCTTTCGCTATTTCCTCGAAGTTTTCGACCCCAATCTGCCGGGTGCCGTGGCGCCCGACAAGGTCGGCGGGTTCGTCAACGACGCCATCGTCCGGGCCTTGGCCGGTGTCCCCACTGCCGGTCGTCCGCAGTTTTTGAAAATCGCCTATCATGGCCCGCAGGCCATGGAAGAACTGGTCGCGTATGACCCGCATCTGGTTGTCGGTATCCTGGGTGGCTCAGCCGGGAATACCCGCGACGCCTTTCAATTGTTATACGACGCCCGAAAATACGGGGCCCGAGTCGCTCTGTTCGGACGTAAAATCAACACCGCCGAACACCAGGTCACGTTTGTCGAGCACTTGCGACTGATCGCGGACGGGCACCTCGAACCCGTAGATGCCGTGAAATCCTATCACGGTGCACTGCAGAAGCTCGGGATCCCGCCGCGACGCTCACTCGCAGACGATCTCGCACAGCAATCGGCTGCGACTGCGAATTCCTACGGCGGCACCAAATAACATTTCGCGCCGCCAGCACACGGTAGGTCGATGGCCTCGAGACCACGCCGCTCATTTCGCGCGAAAATCGTAGCCGCAGCAGACGCACAACACGGCTTTGACCGGAACCGTCGCCCAGCAGGTCGGACACTCTTTCTCTGAAGCTTCGCTCGCAGGTCCGGGTGACGCTGGCGCCTGGGCAGAGGCAGGTGCGGCAGCGGGCACTGGAACAACCAGTACACCACCGCAGGCGGGACATTTGACTTTCTTCCCGGCCAGCTCAACTTTGGCTTTCAGACGCTTGCCACACGAACAGGCGACGATCAGTGTGTCACTCGGTGCCGAGGCAGACGCGGGTTTTGCGACCGCAGTCGCGCCCCCTTTCGGCGCCGCGGCGATCAGCGACAGAGCTTTCGCCGCCGCCTGCCGCACTCCCTCATCGGGATCTTTCTGGGCTTCCATCAGCACCGAAACGGCCCCGGCGGCATGCGCACCGAATCGCCCCAAAGCCTGGGCCGAGTGTTTCCGGTAGTCCACCTGTTCATGTTTCAAGGTTTGCATCAGAAACGGAACCACGCGTTCTGGTTCGCCTCCAATGACCCCGAGTGCGTCGATGATGGCGATCCGAAACGGATGGCTGTTGATCTTGATGGCCTTCAACAGTGCATCGACGGCCCGCTTGGCGGGAGGGCCGATCAAGGCCAGACACTGCACGCCCCAGATGTAGAGTGAAGCGTGCCGGGTACTGAAGAGCGAGATCAGGCTGCGAACCTGAACAATGGGCGTCGGCCCCAACTGCCTGAGCACCCGGCAGATGAGTTCTTCAGCGGCCACCTCGTGGACTTCACTTAACAGCAACAGCACCTGCTGCGCCCCCGCGGCATCGCGCGGCGTGACGAATTCCAGCAGGGTCACCGCGGTGGCCGCATAGGCGGGGTGCCCGCTGGCAGCGACCTTCGTCAATGCCGCCACTGAGGTTTCGGCGTCTGCGTGTGTACAGGCCAGATACAGCGCGGCCCCCAGGGGATCCAGCGTCGGATTTGCGGTGGCCAGCCGGTCGATCAATGCCAAGGTTTTGGCCCGGTCGGCCTTCTTCACATTGGGACTCGACCGGTAGTCATCCAACCAGTCAGGAATCCCTTCGACGCCGGCCGCCTTCTTCACGGCAGGTTCGTCGTCGGAATTCTTGATACCGTAGATCTCTTCGTCGTCATCGGCGTCGTCTTTCGGAGTCGCGAGAAAGATCACGGCCCCGCAATTGGGACAATTGACGCGGCGTTCCTTGCGCTCAGCCGGCGGCTGGAACTTTGTGCCACAATGACAGGTGAGACTGGGCATCTCAGTGGACATGACGCCTCTCCCGCGGGCTGGGTGGTCGCGTGCGTTCCGAGAAGGGACAATTACTGTACTGCCGCATCGTAACTGGATCGGGCAAGATCCGTCAACGCGATACCGCCCGCCCTGCCGCAGGCTGGCGGACGGCCTTCCGCTGCGAATCAGCCGGCGGTGACGGCGGCGGCGACTACTTTCCCCACATCATCGATAACAGCGCGCCCAGTGTCATGGCAGCAATGGCACCACCGGCGATCACCAGCCAGAACTTCATGCCCCGCCCGCCCACACCGGCCTTGTCCTTCATCATGTCGCCGATCGACTCGAATGGGTCACTCATGGATGAGTCCACGAAATCGATCATCGACTTTGATCCGGGAAGCAGCGTGCTCAGCGATTTCTGACCGCGTTCCGTCGAGACCGATACGGGGGCCGGTGCCGGCGGAAACTCCCCCGGATCCGACGAGATTTCGGGGAACTCAATCGTCGCCGCCGTGGGATCGGTCGCCGTTTCGGACGAGGCCAACGAGGACGCCGCCGAATCGACCGGTTCTGCAACCAAGGCCACCGGCGCGGGCACTTCCGATTTTCGCACCATCACCGGCGGAACAGCGTGTCCCTCCAATTCCCGCTGACACAGTTCCAGTTCGGTGACGACATCCGTCATCGAGGCAAACCGATCCGTGCACTTCTTTGCCATCATCTGCACGTAGACGGCATTCAGACGCGCCGTCACCCCTGCCACCTGCGTCAGTTCCGGAATCGCGTCGACACAATGCGCCATGAGAATGAGGGCCGCGCTCTCACGGCGAAACGGAGGCCCCCCCGTCAGCAGGTAATACAACGTGCAACCCAGCGAATAGATATCGCTGCGGCCGTCGATCTCGTGGGCGTCCCTGGCCTGTTCTGGAGCCACAAAATCAAGCGTCCCCAGAAAATGCCCCGGCATCGTCAACCGTCCCTGATCATCGCCCGCCGCTTCCTGGGCCGATTCATCGAGTCGAGCCAGCCCCAGATCCAGGATCACCACGCGGCCACTCTTTTCGAGCAGCAGGTTGGCGGGCTTCATATCGCGGTGGATGATGCCGTGCTCATGCGCGTACGCTAAACCACGGGCGGCCTGCACGACGATGTCGAGCGCCGCTTTCACCGAGAAAGGCCCCTTCTCTTTGACGATCGACCGCACATCGCGACCTTCGATGAGTTCCATCACCAGGTAGTGCAGGCCGTTCCACTCCCCCGCTTCGCTCACCGAAACCAGATTCTTGTGGCGTAGCCGCGCCGCCGTGTTGGCCTCGCGATAAAAGCGCGTTACGGCCCGTTCCGATTTCGTGTAAGTCGCGCGCAGCAACTTCAAGGCGACGCGTTTGCGGGCCCGCCGGTCTTCCGCTTTGAAGACCTGCCCCATGCCCCCTGAGCCGATCTTGTCGAGCACCAGGTATTTGCCGATTTTCAAACCGCGCGACTGACGACGAAATATGACCGACGCCTGGAACTTCGTCATTTTCCCCTGCCGGATCAGGTCGCGTGCGACTTTTTCGACGTCCACCTTGCTTTGGTCTGCTGGCAGACTGGCCAAAAGGTTCGACAATTCGTCCGCCGACAGAATCCCCGTCTCGGTCAGCGACTTGACGAATTCGTCCAGCGAGATCGACATGAGGCCCGGTTTCTGGGTGACGGGGATGGGCGGAATCCGGCTAGGCCCGCTCCGCGCGCCAGCCGACGGACAAATCTGACACCCGTGATTGTAAACGGTACAGTTCCAGAATCCAACCAATTCCACACAATCAAGAGCCTGAATCGATTTGAAATCGCCCCCACCCGGCCACAGACATTTCGCTCTAATTCGTGATTTGTGCCCCCTCCGGACAGGGGACCCACCGCAGCCCAAGGTTCCTGTGTACACGCAGTGGACTCCCATCGTAGAATCCCCCGGAACACTGCCGACCTGCGCCGGTTCCAACCGACAGAAACCGGCGTGAATTCTTTTTTCGCAAATAAAAATTACTTCTCCTGAAACGATAACAAAGGTCCCTGCCACGTGACTGCCGCAGCTTACTTCAGAGGCAAATCCTTTCAATGGAAACACTCGTTGTTGTTTGTTTCTTTGATGCTGCTCGTCCTGTCGCGAACCGCGCTACCCCAGAATTTTCTTGATTCCCTGATCGGCGACATTCTGGGCGCGTTGCTGGTCGCAGCTTCGATGATCACCATCTGCGACGAACGCCGTTACCGCATTTTTGCTGTCGCCCTCGGCGGCCCCGTCGTACTGATTCTCGGCACGGCCTTTTTGTTTCCCGGTAAGGTCCCCCAGCACCTGCAGTTTCTGGGACACGTCGCGTCGTTCTTCTTCCTGTCCTTTACTGTCGCCATGCTGGTCCGCTCGGTTCTGATGGCCCCCATTGTCACCTGGGACACCGTCATCGGCGCATTTTCAGGCTATGTGTTGATTGGCGTGGTCTGGACCCAATTGTTCTGTGCCATCGATATTGTCGATAAACAGGCTTTTACCATTTCTGGGGAGCCTTTCCCCGAACATCTGACCCCCATTCAGCGCCACGGCATTCTCGAGTATTTCAGTTTTACCACGCTCTCAACCGTGGGGTATGGCGATATCGTTCCGGTGTCGCAATCGGTCCGTGGCCTGTCGACCTTCGAAGCCATCTGTGGACAATTCTATCTGGCCGTCCTCGTGGCTGGTCTCATCGGCATTCGCACGACGCCCAAGAAATCTCCGCCCCCGCCCGATGAACAACTCCACGGCTGAGAGGTTTCCCGCGACACAGCACTTTGCGGGCGTGCCAGCCTTCCGCGCCGTGTTTCACCGAGCATCCGAGCGAGTCTGCACCCGCGGCATGCAGTGAATCCGCGGACAATTCAACTGGACGCAAACACGCGTTCCGCGGCTGCTTCACCACTATGCACGGTGTCAGGGATACCGACTCCGTTGTAGGCATGTCCTGCCAGAGCCAAACGGGGAAGCCCCGCCAATTCCCGATTGATCTTCGCGACCAGGTCCAGATGCCCCACATGGTACTGGGGCATGGAACGCATCCACCGCGCCACGATGGCAAAGTCAGGCTTCCAGGTCACTCCCAGAATGTCGGTCAATTCTTCCCGGACCAGGTCCAGAATCTCGGCGTCGCTCAACTTCACCAACTCAGGCTGCGTTGCCCCCCCGACAAACGTCCGGAGCATCACACACCCTTCAGGTGCACGCCCCGGGAACTTACGACTCGTAAACGACACCGCCAGGATGCGTCGCTTTTCGATCGCAGGCACCACCAGTCCGAATGCATCGAGCGGATGTCGAATATCCGACAGCTTATGGCCGGAAACGACGATCGCCGACGAGGCGTAGTCAATCGTTCGCAACTGTTGCGCCAGTTCCCCCGCGAATCCGGCAACAAGGTCGGCGATACGATACGCGGGAATCGCCAGGACCACCGCGTCAAACGCCTGCGGTTGCTGGCCCGGGCGCTGCATGACATATCCATGACCGTCAGGCGCTGCCTCCAGCGCGGTAATCTCCGCATTGAGATGAACCTGTGCCGATGCCAACACCCGGTCTGCCAGTGCCTGCACGAGTTCGGAAATCCCGCCTGCCGGGGTCGCAAACAATCCGTACCGGGCACCACTCGCAGTCTTGTCGTCACTTCTTCCAGATTGCTCCTGGCTGCGCAAAGCCTTGATGACACTTCCGTAGGCTTGCTCCATCTCCAGAAAACGGGGCATTGTTGCCCGCAGCGAGAGCTTTTCTGGGTCGGAGGTATAAATTCCCCCGACCATTGGCTGAATCAGCCGTTCTAACGCTTCCTGACCAAAACGACGTCGCGCAAACGAAGCCAGGCTTTCGTCAGACTGCGGCGCACCACGCGGAATGAGATACTCACACGCCAGTCGCAGCTTTCCCGGCCAACTGAAAATCGGCGAACGAAAAACCGTGGCCACATTCACGGGAGCCAGTAATTGAAAACCATCGGGAACAGGAACGGGCTTCCCCTTCCTTAATACCAAAGATCTTCGATACCGGGCATCGGTCGGGATCAACCGCCCTTCGATGCCCAATCGACGGCATAAATCAACCGCCCAGGGCTTATTGGTGATAAAGGAATCCGCGCCGAGTTCGACCGTGTAACCATGCATCTGGCGAGTACCGACAATGCCCCCCAGTTGCGAAGTCGCCTCGAACATCACGAATTCATGGGGACGATTCTCTTGCCGACAAAGTTCATCGAGACGATAAGCCGCTGTTAAACCCGCCAGCCCACCCCCGACAATTGCCACCCTCCACGGGCGATCCGCCGTCCAGTTGACGCTCATAGTTCTGCCTTCATTTCCGCGACAAGTCGCGGTCTCTCCGCTGAATCTGTGCCCTTGGAACGAGCACCAGCCTTGCCCTGCTGTCTGCTCAATGACTGGGAATTCAGGTCATTTCACTTCTCCCACCGGACGTACCTCCACCGCGGGCCGGAATGGAAACCAGATTCCCGCCAGCGGCTTCTCGGCGGGCCTGGCCATTCCACCAAACTCTCCGAAAGCCACGAATCGATCGGATTGCGCCAGAAACAGCCAGTCGCCCCCTTGCACGAGGTTGCCACCGCCATACAGGCCAAACTGCAAACCTAAATCGATCTGCCGGACCGGACGTCCCGTCGCCACGTCGACGATCCGAATTTCTTCGCGACGGGACCAAAACACCTGGTCCCCGGCAATCAGGCCGCGTCCCCACGTCGAGGCTTCCGGATCAGCCTGGCCATCGCGCCAGGCAATCCGCCCCGTCTCCGCTTCCAGGGCCCACAGAAAATCACCGGCGGCAATCAAGCGCGATTTCGCCACCCCCAGCAACTGGGGTACAGTGCCCCGCACCCGGTAGGCCCATTGCAGCGTCCCCGAATCGGCATCAAGAGCCAGAATCCCTTCGCAGTCCGTTGGGGCGGCGAAGACCTGTCCCCCGGCCACCACGCACGGATTGGGCCCCAGCCGTTGCCGCCGATTAAACCCAACCAGCGTCTCGGGTTCGACGCGCGGATAGGTCGCCACCCATTGCAGGCGACCATCGGTCGTATCGAGCGCGGCGATCGCGCCATGGTTCGTGTTGTAGTAGAGCCGGTTGTCGGCAACGGTCAGCAATTGCTGCCGAATCTCATCCGCTTCTCCTCCAAACGCCTCGACTCCCCCGCAGATTTTTCGACTCCACAGCAACCGGCCAGTCGCCACCGCAAAGCAGGCGACATGCAGTTGCATCTGCAAATCACCTCGCCGCACGGGCACAAACACCCGCCCCTCGGCCACGACGGGTGCTCCATCAAACGACCATTGTCCGGGCTCCGAATCCAGGTCGTCGGAATCCACGCGCCATTGCAGGTCCCCTTCGCGCCCCAGCCCCAGACAAACCAACGAGTTTCCGTTCTGACGAAACTCGCGGCGTCGACTCGATAACGCGGTCGCCGGCCCCAGTCGCGCGAACAGAAAATCGCCGGCAACCGTCAGGGTAAAACGGGGATATCCCACACGCGCTCCCTGGGCAAATGCGCGAGGCAACCGTTCGACCTCGTTCGGCAGATGAAAAATCGAGGCTTCGTTGCCCCAGGCGGGCTGCCCTTCCCGTCCTAAACTCGCTGAGATGGCATAAATGTCGGTCTCGTCACAGTAAAAGACGATGTTCTTCCAAGTGACCGGAAAGTACGCCGGCACGCGCGTGATCCGTTGCAGGCTGCGGGGTTCGGACCGCTGATCGCCGCGCCATTCGTCCGATTTCCCGAGACGCTGTTCAACGTGCCGTTCCTTCCAGGGCAGGGACCAGACGGGCGCGCCCACCGCGAATTCACGCGGTTGGCACAAATTCCGGGCCGAGTTGCCGGCAAAAGTCATCGAGTCGACTCGGCCCGTGTCCCCCGCCGGTTGCTCAACCGACGCGATGACCCGAGACAAGCTTTCTGCCAGATTGCCTTCGCGACCGGCCAGACGCCCCGTCGCGTCGGCATGGTCGCGCCGAACACGCTTCAGCCGCTCCAGCCCGCGCTGGAGGCCACGCTGATACAACTCGCACAGCACCAGCCGCGCCTCAACCAGGGCCGGATCAATTTTGCTGTCGGGATATTTCAACACGGTCCAATGCGGACCAGCCTCCGGGCCGGCCG
>JAFEBR010000474.1 GCA_018242565.1 Planctomycetota bacterium
GCTGTTGACCGAACTGGTGCAGATTTTTCTGGTGGAAGCGCCCCGACTGCTGGCGGAGATCGAAGCGGCACGCACTCGGGGCGAGGGGGCCGCGGTGCGGCGGGCGGCCCACACGATCAAGGGAGGGTTGCGCATGTTCGGTGCCGATGCGGCGTGTGACCTGGCCGAAGAGATCGAAGAGATTGGCCGCCGTGGTGATCTGGTTTCGGTCGCTGAACGCCTCACCCGCTTGCGGGAATTGTATACTGACGTGGAACAGATCCTGTCTGAGTTTCTGGTGGAAGTGTCGCCGTCGCGTGTTTGAAATGAGCCCAGGGGCACTGTGTGGCCGGGAGTAGTCGTATGCCTTCAATTCTCGTTGTCGATGATTCACCTCTTGATCGACATCTGGCCGTGTCGCTGTTGAGACGGTCTCCCGGATTTACGGTGTTCGAAGCCGGAGATGGCCAGGAGGCGCTCGATCAGATCGAATTGCACCTGCCCGATGTGGTCGTCACCGATATGGTGATGCCGAAGATGAACGGCCTGGAACTGGTCGGAGCGGTCCGCGATGGCTATCCGCTGTTGCCCATCATTCTGATGACTTCGGTGGGGAGTGAAGAAATCGCCGTGCAGGCGCTGCAGAAAGGGGCGGCGAGTTACGTTCCAAAACGCAGCCTGGGGAGTGATCTGCTGGAAGTCGTCGAACATGTGTTGACGGCCACCCAGGAAGTGCGCGGCCGTTCACGGCTGCTCAGCCGCCTGAATCGGTTTGAGTCGGCCTTCACCCTCGAGACCCAGCTCAACCTGGTCTGCGCGCTGGCCAGTTTTCTGCGTGAAGATGCCGTGCGCCTGCGGTTATGCCGCCGTGCCGAGTGCCTGCGTCTGGGGGTCGCCTTGGAAGAGGCCCTGTTGAACGCCTACTACCATGGCAACCTCGAAATTGATTCCAAACTGCGGGAAGAGAATCACCAACTGTATCACGACCTGGCCGTCAAACGGTCGCAGCAGGCTCCCTATTGCAATCGGCACATTTATGTGAGCGTCAAAATCACACCGACACAGGCGATCTACACGATCCGCGATGAAGGCGCCGGATTCGACCCGACCAAGCTGCCCGATCCCACCGACCCGGCCAACCTCGATCGTCCCTGCGGACGCGGATTGCTGCTGATGCGGACCTTTATGGACAACACCATTTACAACGACAAAGGCAATGAGGTCACGTTGTTCAAGAACCGGCAGGATCCCGCGGAATTCGAGGACGAAGAACTGATCGTCGGGGCTTGAGCCGAGTTCCTCATCGCTGCCGTCGGCAGGTCTCAGAGACCAGCCTGCCGACGATTACCAGTCCAGTCGGACGATCTGGCCGCGTTTGAATCCGATGAGCACGCCCCGTCGTAACGGATCACACGCCAGTCGGCACACGTCATCGGGCAACGGACATTGAAATTCCACCTGGCCCTGGGTCGTGATCAGGTAGAATTGTCGCTCCATGGTCACGGCGGCGATGTGGCTGGGGCAGAAACTCGTTGCGATTCGTGAGACCGTACCTTCCAGTTGGTACGAGCCGAGTTGTCGTCCGGTGGCATCGAAGCACTGAATGCCGTGGCCATAGCAGGCCAGCAGAATCTGGTCTCCGTCGCCGGTCACTGCCAGGTCGCCAACGTTGGTGAGCAGTGCCTGCTGCCACAGGGGTTGGCCATCGAATCCACGGCAACAGATCAGACCATGGTCGGCGGTGCCGATCACGGCTGGCTGGTTGACCAGGAATTCGAGAGTTACCAGCGGCAGACTGGTTTTGAATCGGCGGATCTGTGTCTGGTTGGCGTCGTAGAGCACCGTATGACAGTCGGCCAGGCTGACGGCGGCGTATTGGCCGTGGCCTTCCAGGGCCAACGCCAGAATCGGTTCCGACAATTCCAGCCAACCCTGCAGTCGCAGACTGCGATTGAACCAGTAGAGTTTTTCTTCTCCGACGAGGGCGATGCCGCCGTGCCCCGTGTCGCTCCAGGTCAGGGCCCTGATCCCCGTCGGGCCCTGAGTCTGTTCCGCGACGTTTCCCGTGCGGTCCAGCGTCACGAGTCGGCCGGAATCATCCACCGCGAGTACTTCACCCGTTTCGCGGGCCAGTCGCAGATCGACCAGGGGACCGCCGGGTGTCGCTGTCCAGGTACACTGCGGCGGCTGTCCAGTCCCCTGGCGAAGCCAGTCCTCAACGCTCATCGCGAGGCCATTCGTTTCTGCAGCACTTCCAGAGCTTTCTGCAGATCGGCATCGGCGGCGACATCGACTTCGGTGGCGCCACGCAGGTAGCCATGCGGCTTTTCGGGTTCGGGGACTTCAATGTCCGGCCGCACACCGACTTTCCCCAGCGTGTGTCCCTTGGGGGAGTAGAACTTGGCCGTCGTCAGTTTCAACGCACAGTTAGAACGCAGACGACGAATCTCCTGGACCGACCATTTGCCGTACGACTTCCGGCCGACGATCGTGCCGCGTCGGTAGTCTTTAACCGCTCCCGCGACAATCTCGCTGGCACTGGCACTGTCTCCATCAATCAGCAAGACCAGGGGAACGTTGTTCTTCTTACGACGCTGGGCGGCGTAGGTCGTGTTCTGGTCCGAGACTCGCCCGCGGGTCGAGACGAGTGTTCCTTCCGGAATCAGCCGGTCAAGCACTTCGACCGCCGTCGTCAGCAATCCACCAGGATTGCCACGCAGGTCCCACACCAGCGACCGCATGCCCTGTTGACGCAGTTCGTTCATGGCGGCGTCGAATTCCTGGACCGTCGATTTCTGGAAGCTGGTCATCTGGATGTAACCCACACCGGCTTCGGTGTCGATGATCTTGGCGACCGGAATGCTCTTCACCACGACCGCCCGGCGAACCAGCGACAGGCGGCGTGAGCGACCACCCGACCGACCACCGCCGTCGCGATCGTTGACCGGAGCCACGTCGACCGTCACGCGGGTGCCTTCGAGTCCCTGCAGCATGCCGGCCGCGGCGTCGGTGGTCATGTCACGCACGTCGGTGCCGTCGATGGCGACGATGTGTTCTCCCTTGAGCAACCCTCCTTCGGCTGCCGGGCTGTCGGGCAAAACGTTCACCAGCAACAGTCCCTGGCCCGCTTCGGCTTTGATCTCGACCCCCAGGCCGACGAACTGGCCTTCGATGTTGGCATAAAGATCGGCATACCGACCGGGTGTCAGAAAGGTGCTGTAATCATCCAGAGCGTTGCAGCCGCCGAAAACGTATTCGAGGATAATAGGCGTCGGCTGCATGCCGAGATGTTCGGCTCCCAGTTGACAGATTCGCTGCACGACGCGGAGCGCTTCGTCGCGCGACGCGATGGGCTTGTTCCAATATTCGTGGTTGAGGATGTCGCGCAGCTTGTCGATCCGATTGCGGTACTGAGCCGGGATATTGGCCTGCTGGAAGCGGGTGTTGGCCAGCGACAGGTACAAACTCTCGGTGCCGTGGGCGACGAATGACGTGTGCGTCACCGATTCGACATAGTCATGCTGAACCTGGTTCAGAACTTCGTTGAACAGCGACTGCGCTTCGGACTGGGGCATCTTCAGCAGCGTTTTGTGGAACGTGCTGTCGGTGTACCGGCGTTCGATCGAAAACTGAATTTTCGACCGACGCAATCCCAGTTCGAGATCTTTGTTTTCAGGAAAAAGCTTGATGGCCTTTTCGTAGTGAGTGATGGCCTCGATCCACTTTTTCGACAACTCGAGATCGACTCCCGAGTTGATGGCCTGCGGCAGGTTGCTGGAAAGCGGGGCGGATTTGGCGGGACCGGCAGAAACTGGCGAGAGCGCCAGTGTGATCGTCACGAAAGTCGCGCCGACCAGAGAGGTCAATCGGGGGAGCCACATGGGATGTCTCATTTCCAGACGCGCGAAAACGCGTGACGTCAGGTTGCGAATCAAGGTTGCCGGAGATAGACGGGGCTCCTTCCCGAATCCCGCACAGGGGCACGCCTGGTGTGCCGGAGGCATCTTGCCGCGGCGGCGGATGTTGTGTTTCTGCAACACTCGCGGCCGTCTTGTTGAATATAATCCACGAAATTCCCGGGGTCAAAAAAATACAGCTCGTTCGCGCCCCGTATTTCCGTCAC
>JAFEBR010000475.1 GCA_018242565.1 Planctomycetota bacterium
GGAATCTTTGGGGTCTTCTTGGCGTAGACTTCGTGGACCAAAACGGCGTCGGGGTCGATGCGATACATGATTCTCCAATTGTGTCCCGCGTCGCGAACTCGCAAGGCTCCGCAGCGCTGTCCGACTGCCTGCACGGGTTCTGCCTGCGGCATCCCCAGTTTTTCGCCTTGTTGCAGCAGACGCAGGAGCACCGTGGCTTCCTGTCGTCCTTTGCCAGTAAACGGGGGCGTTTTAATCTCGCCATGCAGCCAGACCAGCGGTTTGGGGGCTGGAATTTCATTTTCCGCCGGTGGTGTTTTTGCCATTCTTCATCCCCCGTCACCAGCTGAAGTGTATACCAGATACGATATGACTTCAATCCCAGGAAATGCGTCAGGGGCGACTTTTCGATTGGCCGACCGGCTGCGGTGAGTGGCTCTGCCGTCACGCGGACTGCCACCGAATGAAGGTCGTCTGTCGGAATTGCCTGCGATTGACAGCGGAATTCGCCGACAATTGCAAAGGTGTTGTGTTTGCGTGTTTCGGCGGGGCCTCGAACTTGTGGAAGCCTTTCAGGCTTCGGGAGTTGTGTGGGGCACGCCACCCAGGGTAGTTCGCTGCGCGACCAACCCTGGGCTGGGGTATGCAACTCTTTCAGAGTTGTTTCCGTGCCGCGCTGTGTTTGTTTGCGGTCTCTCCCTGATTCATTGTTGCTGGCGACGACGGGCGGTTCATGTCGATGGTCAATATTTCCATGTCGTTGGGGCACCCTGATGCCGATGTCTTGCGGCCGCTCAACCGCGTTTGGATTTGGCTTTCCGCTTCGCCTGGGACCGAGCCGCTGGTGGAAGCTTGTCGCCAGGATCCGGTTCGACGTCAGGAACGGAACGGAGGTCGGCTTCGTAAATCGTAATTACGAGCACAGCTTGAATCGCACGATTCACGGTATCCGAACGTCCGCTGCATGAGACGCCCTGGCTTCATCGCTCGCGGGCATCGGCCGGTCCGTTTTCGCACCCGTGTGCCGCAGTGGTCTGCGGATTTCGCCCGAATGCTGGTAGAGGCCCACATGCATGATGCGGTGGCGGCACGAGAACGTGCCGTGGCCCTGTGTCTCGTATTCGTCCAGTTCGATGAGGTCAGCGCTGGGGGATGGGCTCTTCTGACGCTGTTGGCAAAACCGCATTCATACATTCGCGGCTCAGGCCGTGACGTGTCATAATATTACGGGACGGGTGAACCGCGTCCAAAATTCTCGAAGAAAGTCGCAGTGCGTGCAATTTCGTTTACACGGCATCATGCCTGCGGTGCTGCCGACCGTCGCTTGCCTGGGGACTGCCCAGGTAGATCCGGTCGCGACCAAACATCAGTTTTGTAACCACGCGACACCGTTTGACTGGAATACGCGGAGATTTTTGATATGCGTGCGAAGTATTTGAGGCTGCTGCTTGTTGGTTGTCTGGTCGGTCTGCTAGCCGTCGATCAGACGTTTGCGAGAGGCTTTGGTGGTGGGGGCTTTCGCGGCGGCTTCGGCGGTGGCGGGTTTCGTGGTGGCTTCGGCGGCGGTGGCTTCCGCCCCATGCCTGTCTACAGAGGCTACCGTCCGACCGGCATGGCGAGGCCGACAGGCATGCCGCATGGCGGTGCGGGTGCCTATCACGGCGGGTATCCGGGCGGTGCGGGGGCGCGTGCCGGCAATGTTGGTGGAACGGGGCACTCATCGCTCGCCAGCCATCCGCAGACCTTCAACCGCCCCAGCTACAGCTCGCGGTTCGGCGAAGGTGCCCATTCAGGCGTGGGCAACCGGGCCGCGGTCGGCGATCGCAATTTTTCCGGAAATACGTTCAACATCGGCAATCGAACCGTCAATATCGCCGGCGCTGGATACCGCCCGAGCTATTCCAATCATGGATTTTACCACGGCTATTGGAACGAACATTACGGCATCGGATACGGATGGGGCAACGGGTACTGGCGACATCCGTACTATTGGGGCATTGGCGCCTGGGGCTTGGGAGCCTTGTTGTATGACTGTGGGTATCAGAGTTACTACAACCCTTACTACGGTGCCGGCGGCGGTGGCTCTGTCTATGACTATTCTCAACCGATTCCGGTTGACGCGCAGCCGGAGAATTCACCAGCAGTCGAAACACCGCCAGGTGAAACACAGGCGGCCCATACCGACACGTCGGGCAATGCCGCCGAGCAGCAACTGAACCCGGCGATCGACGCCTTTAAGAAGGGCGATTACCAAGGGGCGCTCGATCTGGTGAACCAGGCCATCACGAAGACCCCCACTGATGCCGTGTGCCATGAGTTTCGGGGATTGGTGCTGTTCGCACTGCAGGAATACCAGCAGGCGGCTGCCACGATTCACTCGGTGCTGGCCATCGGCCCGGGCTGGGACTGGACGACGCTCACTCACTTATACGCCAGTATCCAGACGTATTCGACTCAACTCCGGACTTTAGAGCACTTTGTCGAAGAGCACCCGCAGGATGGTGCCGCACGGTTTCTGCTGGCGTATCATTACCTGACATGCGGACATCGCGATGCGGCGGCGGCCAATCTCAAGAAGGTCGTGGCGCAGGTTCCTCAAGATCACGTCGCCGCCGATCTGCTCAAGATGATCGCGCCACCCGAAAATGACCAATTGCCGCCCTCCGCCGAGCCCCAGTCCCCCAAACCAGAGGGCTCGAAGCCGACGGTGAGCCCCGTCGATCCGGCGAAACTCGTGGGAACCTGGCACGCGAGCCGTACTGACGGTTCCAAATTCGAATTGGAGCTGACAGACGCTGGTAATTTCACCTGGAAGTTTTCTCAACAGGAAAAACGCCAGGATTTTGGCGGTACATATTCCCTGGAAGGGCATTTGCTGGTGCTGGAACGCAAGGACGGAGGTTCCTTGATTGGCGAGCTGACGCCCGATGGAGATTCGAAGTTTCACTTCAAAATGCTTGGCTCTCCCGCCGATGATCCCGGTCTGGATTTCAGTCGTTAAGGCGATTCATCAAGGCCTCGCAGCCAATGTCGCCAGGCTTTGTGGGGGGGCTCCGAATGCAGATCGTTTGTCGGAGTTGCCTGCGGGTGACGTCGGAATTCGCCGACAATTGCAAAGGTGCTGTGTTGGCGTGTTTCCGCGGGGTCCTCGATCTTGTGGAAGACTTTCAGGTTTCGGGGTTTGCGGGGGACGCGCTACCCAGGGTAGTTCGCTGCGCGACCAACCCTGGGCTGGGGTAGGCTACTCTTACAGAGTTGTTTCCGTCGTCGCCGGGTTTTGCCCGTCGTGGTGCGGAATTTATTAAGTATGCGGCGGTGGCAAGATTCAGGCGGCGTTTTGTAATGCTGGCCACATGGCGTCGAAGTGTTCTGGGATACTCCGGCCGTTCGTTTGAATTGTGCTGCGATTTTTGAATTACGAATCAAACGGAATTACACGAATGGTGAATCGCCGCGCGGTACGTTGCGAAGGGGGGGCGTCGCGGAGCGTGGGCGCGTAAGCGGGGCCATTCACAAAATGGAACGGGTTCCCTGTCTTTCGCTGGCGCGCTTCGGGACGGCTGGCCGTTCCACACCGGTTTTGTCCAGCGTTTATGAAAA
>JAFEBR010000476.1 GCA_018242565.1 Planctomycetota bacterium
ATCGGGCGGTGAATCCCGAATACGGTTCACTCGACGATTTGAAAGACCTGATTACTCAGGCTCATGCGCGCGGCGTGCGGATCCTGCTCGATATCCCGTTCAACCACACTTCGGTTCATCACGACTGGTTTCAGCGGGCACTCGCTGGCGACCCCCAGTTTCGCAAACGGTATTTCGTCCGCGGAACCGAGCAACCCCTGGTTGATGGTTGGCATGAAATCGAACACAACGGCACAAAACTGCGGTATTTCGGCTTGTTCGACCGGTCCATGCCCGACCTGAATTTCGATGAACCCGACGTGCGGGCTGAAATCAAGAGCATTGCCCAGTATTGGCTGGACCTGGGAATCGACGGTTTTCGACTGGATGCCGCCAAGCATGTGTACATCGATTCGTTCGGCACGCCGCGAGAGCCAGACATCCTGAAGAATAACGACTGGTGGCTGGAGTTCTCGAATACCTGTGCAGCCACCCGGCCACAGGTCGTCCTCGTGGGCGAGGTCCTGGGAGACGTAGAATCACTGAGGCGCCATGCCTATGGACTCGATGCGCTGCTCGATGCGCCGTTCATGCAGGATGCCCGCAACCAGATGGCCTTTCCTCAGCCGGGATTTGTGGGCCGACTCAAGGAGCGCACACGGGCTGAGCGCGAAGTCAATCGGCTCGCTCCGCATCATCCAGCTCGGCCATTCACCCCCTTTCTGTTTGTCGCCAGTCACGATGAGAATCCGCGGCTGAGTTCGTTCCTCGAGGATGCGAAGCGCAGGGGGATGGTCGCGGAGGTCAGCGAGGCGTACCGCGTGGGAATGTACTACCTGCTGATGCTGGGGCAGGTGCCCGTCCTGTACAACGGCGATGAACTGATGCAGCCTGGTTACAAATGGAACGGGCAGGGGGACGGTTCAGGGATCTTCGATGAGACTTTGCGGGAACCCTTTCCCTGGTACAAATCGGCGACTGGGATGGGGCAAACGCGGTGGTTCGCGTCGCGGTTCGACCGCCCCAATGATGGCATCTCGCGCGAGGAACAGGATAAACCGACGACCATGCTCGATCTGGTTCGCGGTCTGACCAATCTGCGGACTCGCCATCCGGTTCTGGCCAACGGGGATCTGGGAGAGATTCCCAGTGATTCCCATGACTGGTCGGTCTTCGAACGCATCGGGGGCCCACAGCGGTATCTCGTGTTGATCAATCCGACCGGTACGGGAAAGGATTACGCGTTTCACGCGGGCTGGTACCCCCGCTATGCAGGGGCCGATCTGATTTACTGGAGCGACGGTCAACGTCGCGAATGGCGGGACGAAAGCTCAGGCGGCAAGGTCATTGACCGCACCGTGTTTGTGCCCCCTTACGGTCTGGTCGTGATCCGCCAGCACTGAGTGGGGGGGCGGCGATCCGATCGATCGGGGCCCTACCCAGCAGTTCACGGAGCAAATTGGCGAATCGTTGCCCGAGTCGACACTTCCCCGTAGGATGTACCCCGCGCCCACGTATTGCTGTGATACTCTCTGCTTCATTTCTCTGAGGAGTTCGCGATGCGTCTGTCTCTGGTCGTCTGTTCATGCGTCGTTGGTGGCGGGGTGCTGCTGGGTGGTGACGCAAAGGTCTGGGCCGATCCGCCGACGAAAGTCGTTTCGGTCGAGGGGGTCACCGAATACCGGTTCGCCAACGGGGCCCGGGTGCTGCTCTTTCCTGAAGAATCGCGACCGACAATCACTGTCAATATGACGGTTTTGGTCGGCAGCCGGCATGAAGGCTATGGTGAATCGGGCATGGCTCACCTGCTCGAACACCTGGTGTTCAAGGGAACCCCTACCTTCCCGGAAGTCCCCAAGGCGCTGCGCGACCATGGCGCCAGTTTCAACGGCACGACGAACAGTGACCGCACGAATTACTTCGAGACGATGCCCGCCTCGGATGAAAACCTGGAGTTTGGCATCGCGCTCGAATGCGATCGGCTCGTGAACAGCTTTGTCCGTCGCGAAGATCTTGTGTCGGAATTCTCAGTGGTCCGCAACGAATTCGAGCGCGGCGAGAATAACCCGGCGGCCATCCTCAATCAGCGCATCTATGCGACGGCCTATGAATGGCATAACTATGGCAAGTCGACGATCGGCAATCGCTCAGATATTGAACGGGTTCCGATCGATAACCTGCGCGCCTTCTACGAAAAGTACTATCAACCCGATAATGTTGTGCTGATCGTCTCGGGCAAATTTGAAGAGGCCAAAGCGCTGGCGTTGCTGGAAAAGCATCTGGGTTCGATTCCCCGTCCCTCGCGGCGACTTGATCCGACATACACTGAAGAACCGGCCCAGGATGGCGAACGCATTGTCACCCTGCGCCGGGTTGGTGCTGTCGCCTCGGTGGGTGTGGCGTATCACACTCCGGCGGCCTCTCACGCCGACTGGGCGCCGCTGAGCCTGCTAGGAGGATTGATTTCACAGGCTCCCAACGGACGGCTGTATAAGGCGCTGGTCGAATCGAAGCTGGCCACGAGCGCCTCGGCTGGTGCCGACAATTCCCATGACCCGGGCTTGTTTTTCGCCGGTTCGTCGTGTCCCCCGGAATCGCTCGATACCGTCCGCGATACACTGGTGGCGACCATTGAGTCGCTGGGTGACACGCCGTTCACCGACGACGAAGTCAAACTGGCCAAGGCCCGCAGTGCCCGTAATTCGGAAATGCTGCAATCCAACAGCCAGATGATGGCTCAAGCCCTCAGCTCCGCCTCGAGTCTGGGCGATTGGCGCCTGCTGTTCATCCAGCGCGACCGCATCGCCGCCGTGACGGCCGCTGATGTGAACCGCGTCGCCCAGACGTATTTCCAGAAGCCCAACCGCACGCTGGGGGTCTACATCCCGGCGACCGAGGCGCAGCGGTTGGCCGTGCCAGCCGCTCCGTCCATTGACTCGATCGTCACCGGCTATACCGGGGGCGCGGTCACGGCGGCCGGCGAAGCGTTTGACCCCACTCCCGCCAATCTCGATGCCCGCCTGAAGGTCCTCTCCAAAGGGGGTATTAAGGTCGGCCTGCTGCCCAAACGAAACCGAGGCGAAACCGTCTCTCTGCAGTTGACGCTGCACTACGGCAATGAGGAATCGTTGAAAGGGCACACCACCGCCGCGGGTATGCTGCCGGGTTTGATGCTGGTCGGTACGAAGCAGCATGACCGTCAGGCCCTGCGGGAGATTCTGGATTCGCAGGGGATTCGTATCAGCTCAGGTGGGGGCGGCGGCGGTCGCGGTGGGCGACGTGGAGGTGGCGGCGGCGGTGCCGGGACTCCCGGGCAACTGACGTTTTCGATCGAAGCCAAACGCTCGACTCTGCCGCAGGCTCTGGAATTGCTGAAAGAGATTCTGCGCGAACCCGCGTTCCCGGAAGATGAATTCGAAACTTCGAAACGACGCATGATCTCGGGATTGACCGCCAGTCGGACAGAACCGGGACCTCTGGCCGGGAATAAAGTCAGCCGTGCGCTGTCGTCTTATCCTGCTGAGGACGTACGCTACGTTCCGACCATCGAAGAATCGCTCGAACGGGCGCAGAAAGTCACGCTCGACGAAATCAAGTCGCTCTACGAGACGCAGGTCGCGGGTTCACGGGGCGAACTGGCTGTGATCGGTGATTTTGATGCGGAAACGACCGTGGGGGCCATTGAAGAGATGCTGGCGGGCTGGGAATCGAAAGTTCCCTATCGCCGCATCGAACGGAAAGTCAGTGGCAGCAGTCCGGGGCTGAAGGAAGATATCGTCACCCCCGACAAATCGAACGCCGAGTATCTGGCCGGGACGATGTTCCCTTTGTCCGACAGCGATCCGGATTACCCGGCTCTGGTCATTGGCAACTACATCTTCGGGGGCAGTACGCTGGCCTCGCGGATCGGTGATCGCATCCGTCAAAAAGACGGGCTTTCGTATGGTGCGTCGTCTTCGTTCAGTGCCTCGTCGCGCGATCCGGTCGCCTCGCTGACCGTGACCGTGAGCACCAATCCGCAGAACATCGACAAGGTAACCGCCGCGGTGCTGGAAGAGCTGGAGCGCTTTCTCAAAGACGGTCCCACCGACAAGGAACTGACGGATGCCAAACAGGCGTTTGTCGAAGCCTTGAAAGTCGGACGCACCGGGGATGGCGCGATCGCCAGTCAGATCGTTTCCAATCTGGAGATCAACCGCACGTTTGCCTTCTCGGCGGCACAAGAGAAAGCCATCCTGGCGTTGACTCCGGGGGCCGTGACCGCAGCGTTCCGGAAATACGTCGATCCCAAAAAGCTGGTGATCATTCGAGCGGGAGACTTCCCCAAATAGTCGGCACTCCAACGGGTGAGTGCTCGGTGGTTGTGTCCGCCGAGCGCTCACCGATGTTGCCTGCGGTACCGGTTCCTGGGGGCCGATTTCCTGTGCCGCCCGTACAAGAACGAGTGCGTTGGGGCCCGGGGAACACGTTCGCTTGACCGTAGACTGTGCCATTGCGAAATCTGGCTGTTCTGACAGACGGGGCCGCCCCCCGGGCTCGAATTTCGCAGTCAAGTTTCCAGACAAACCGGGCCTGAATAGCGATCTTATTGTCCGGGGGTTGTACCGCGTGCCCATGGGCATACATCGTGAATGGCTGATGCGTGTTGACCGTCTGGTGCCGGGCGTGTCGCCAATGTGTTGCGGTGGCTGCAGTCTCGCGGTATTCCTTACGACCGTTGGATTCCTGAATTCGAAGAGGTGTGTTGATGAGATCCGTCTGGCGGCAGGGAGTGCGGTGGTTGTTTGTCGGATGCGTGGGTTGGGCGCTCTCGGCTGAACCGGTATCGGCAGCCGAGCCGTCGGTGCTGGGCAAGGAGATCGCCAACTTTCAGTTGACCGACTTTCGGGGCGCCACCCATGATCTGGCGGAATTCAAAGATCGCGACCTGGTCGTCGTGGCGTTTCTCGGCACCGAATGTCCCCTGGCACGCATGTATGGACCACGACTGGCAGAACTGGCGATTCAATTTGAGCGACAGAAAGTCGCGTTCCTGGCGATCGACGCCAATCAGCAGGATACCCTGGCCGAAATGGCCCAATACGCGCGGACGGCCAGGCTTGAGTTTCCATTTTTGAAAGACCCGGCGAATGCCGTGGCTGATCAGTTTGCCGCCGTACGCACTCCGGAAGTGTTTGTGCTCGATCGCCAGCGGAAGATCCGTTACCGCGGTCGGATTGATGACCAGTTTGGCATCGGCTTCTCGCGCCCGGCCCCGCAGCGCCGGGATCTGGCGGTCGCGCTGGAAGAACTGCTGGCGGGGCGCGACGTGAGTCAGCCCGAGACCACACCGGCGGGATGTCACATTGGCCGAATCAGTCGCACGCCCCCTCAGGGGAACATCACCTATGCCCGGCATATTGCCCCCCTGCTGCAGCGGCATTGCACTGGCTGTCATCGTCCGGGTGAAATCGGGCCGTTCGCTCTGCAAACTCACGACGACGTCGTGAACTGGAGCGCCACCATTCGCGAAGTGGTCGAGGAAAAGCGGATGCCGCCGTGGCACACGGACGCGGCCCCGGGCACCTTTGTCAACGACCGTCGCTTGAGCGATGACGAACGCAAATTGCTGTTCGACTGGATCGAGAACGGTATGCCCGCGGGTGACTCGGCCGATCTGCCTGAGCCACCCCAGTACACCGCCGGCTGGGAAATTCCCCAGCCTGATCTCGTGCTGGAGATGCCGCAACCCTTCTCCGTGCCGGCCCGCGGGACTGTCGAATATCAGTATTTCCAGGTCGGTGAACCGGCGGCGGAAGATCGCTGGGTCCGTGCGTCAGAAGCGCGGCCAGGCAATCGCGGGGTCGTGCATCACATCATTCTGTTTTTCGTGCCGGCCAATTCCCGGAAACCGGTGCAGGAAAACTCATTGCTGAATTCCATCGCCACGTTTGCCCCGGGGATGCCTGCCTGGCAGGCCCGTCCCGGCATGGCACGGCGAATTCCCGCCGGCGCCAAACTCTATTTTCAGATGCACTACACTCCGAACGGCGCAGAGCAGACCGACGTGAGCAAAGCCGGGTTGGTCTTTGCCGATCCAAAGGAGGTGGAAAAGGAATTGCTGACGGACGCGGTCGTCAACTTTCGACTGCGGATTCCGCCTCGCACCGACAACGTCCGGTTTGATGCCCAGTACGGTTTCGGACGGGATATGCGGGTGGTTTCGATGTTGCCCCATATGCATTTGCGGGGCAAAGCGTTTCGGATTGAATCGCAATCGCCTGATGGACAACCCCGCCTGCTGCTCGACGTACCGCGTTACGACTTCAACTGGCAGAATACGTACATTTTTTCGCAACCCGTCTTGTTGCGCGAAGGAAGCCTGCTGAAATGCCGCGCCGTGTACGACAACTCTGAGAATAACCCGGCGAATCCTGACCCGTCGCAGACGGTCGGCTGGGGAGATCAGACCTGGGAAGAAATGCTGGTGGCCCAGTTCGAGGCCGTGCTGGAAGAACAGAACCTGAAACTGGGTAAGCCTGTCTGCCAGCCCGCGGGTGACGATGAATTCGAAGTAGCCTTCAAATACCGACCGACCGTCGCCGCAGAGGCTGTCTATCTCGCCGGTTCGTTCAATGAATGGAAGCCCGACGGGCATCGCATGGACGGCCCCGACGCTGACGGAAACTTCAGCACCAGGTTGAAACTCAAGGCCGGGCGATACGAGTACAAGTTTGTCGTGAACGGCAAAGTCTGGCGTGCCGATCCGGGCAATCCGGATTTCGCCGGTGACTACGCGAACAGCGTGCTTGTCGTTGGGCCGTCCCCCCAGCCCGCGGCCGCTGCGAAAAAATCGTCCGAGTGAGATTTCGATGATCGGCGTGGGGCTCACCCGGCATGCTTTGCCGGTGCCCGGAGATGGCCTACGGGGCCCGGGTTTGAGGAGCGGAAGATGAGTGTCGCAAATACAGACGATCGGCCCCGTTGCCCATGGGCGGTGGGTCCCGAGAACATCGCCTACCACGATGCCGAGTGGGGCGTTCCAGTGCATGACGATCGGTTGCTGTTTGAGTTTCTGATTCTGGAAGGTGCCCAGGCGGGATTAAGCTGGATCACGATCCTCAAAAAGCGACAGAATTATCGCGAAGCGTTTGCCGAGTTCGATCCGGTTCGCGTCGCGCGTTTCACCGCCGCCCGCCAGGAAAAACTGTTGACCAATCCGGGGATCGTGCGCAACCGGTTGAAAGTCGAGAGCACCGTTCTGAATGCCCAGCAGTTTCTGGCCGTGCAACAGGAGTTTGGTTCATTCGATCGGTATATCTGGAGTTTCGTTGGTGGGAAGCCGCTGCAACCGCGGCGAACGTCGTTTCGCGAGGTCCCCGCGCGCACGCTGGAATCAGACCAGATGAGTCGCGATCTCAAGAAACGCGGTTTCAAATTTGTGGGCACGACCATCTGTTATGCGTTCATGCAGGCCGTGGGTCTGGTCAATGACCATGTGGTCGATTGTTTTCGACATCGGCCGTTATTGAAGGAACCGTCGGCTCGAAAATAACAGGTTTAAGTGACACATTTCCGTGTGACCCGGCCCGCGTCTGCTGGCGATTGGCTGATCCGCGGGTGTTTCGCATTTCCTGTTCGGCCAAAGGGTGTCTGCCAACGGGTTGGCAGTCGGCGTCATAACGGTGATTGATTCGTGGCGAGCGCACTGGTGTGCGACTTGGATCTGAGGGACGGGCAGAAGCGGGCCAGGTTACGTTCAGAATGCCATCAGCTTTCGCTGTAGCGGCATTTCGACTAATCTCGGGAGATACGCCGAGTTGCCAGGCGGTGGCACACCACGACTGGCGCGGGCGTCTCAAGGAAAGCAGCGATGAGCAGCACGATGGAGGTGGCCCAGGAACGGGTCGAAGAATTTACCAGGCGGGTCACAGCCTTGCGGGAATGCCTGCATCGTGTCGTGGTCGGGCAGGAAGAAACGCTCGACCTGCTGTTGACCTGCGCCCTGACCGGGTCACATGCGTTACTGATGGGGGTGCCGGGCCTGGCCAAGACCTTGATGGTCAAAGCCCTGGCCTGCGCATTTGACTGGAAGTTCTCGCGGATCCAATTCACCCCCGACCTGATGCCGGCCGACATTACGGGCTACGAGTTGCTGGCGCAGGACGGAGGCAGCGCCGGCCTGACATTTCGCCAGGGACCCGTGTTCGCGAACCTCGTGCTGGCGGACGAAATCAACCGGGCAGCACCCAAGACGCAATCCGCCATGCTGGAAGCGATGGCGGAAGGGCACGTGACGGTGGGGGGCCGCACCTATCCGCTCGAAAAGCCCTTCCTCGTCGTGGCCACCCAAAATCCCATCGAGCAGGAAGGGACGTATCCGCTCCCCGAGGCGCAACTCGACCGATTCATGATGGAAATCCGGGTGGGCTATCCCACCCCCGCGCAGGAAGAAGAGATTGTGCTGCGGACGACGGCCCATGAACTCGAGTTGCCTGCCCCCGTGTTCGACCGCCAGACGTTTCTGGCGCTGCGCGAACTGGTCTGGTCGGTGCCGGTCCCCAAAGTCGTGGCGGCTTATGCCGTGCACCTGTGTGGAGCCAGTCGGCCAGGTGATTCGCGGGCGCATGCCATGGCCAAGAATTTCGTCGCCTGGGGGGCCGGTCCGCGGGGTTCACAGAATCTGGTGCTGGCCGCCAAGGCCCATGCGTTGTTGATGGGGCGCACGGCGCCCACGTTTCAGGATGTCCAGATGGTTGCCCGGCCGGTGCTCAGGCATCGGATTCTGGTCAATTATCGTGCGATTGGCGAAGGGGTGACGAGTCAGACGATCGTCGAACGTTTACTGAAAGATGTGCCGACGTAGCAGCTGGCACCTGTCTGCGCTCGAAGATTCGAAGTTTGTTTTGGCCGAGCGGATCACCGACATGGTTGACCGCTTCGCAGGACCGGTACACGCGACATGCTCACACGCCCTGCCACCCGCTTTCTGGAACTTCAAGCCCTGGCGGGGTTGCAACATCTGCGTTTCACCACCAGGCGGCGCATCGACGGGTCGTACAGCGGCCGACATCAATCGCGTCAATTGTCGGGCTCGGGCGAATTTGTCGATTTCCGTGAGTATTCGCCGGGCGATGATCTCCGAAAACTCGATTGGAAGGTCATGGCGCGAACAGGGCGGCGGTACCTGCGACTGTACCAGGATGAGACCGATCTGACCTGTACGATTCTGATCGATGCCAGCTCTTCGATGAAGTTTGCTGTCCCTGTGGCGGAACAGAAACTTGCGGGCACGAAATTGGAATACGTGCAGTACTTCGCCACGGCGCTGACACATCTGCTGGTGTCACGCCAGGATCGGGTCGGGCTGGCGATCGCGTCCGACCAGCTTCAGCACTTTCTGCCGCCAGGCTGCACTCCCGATCACCTGCAGCGAGTCCATCGGGTCATCGATCGGTTGAGCACCTGGCCGGCCACCAATCTGGGAGTGGCGATTCAAGAGTTGTTCAACCGTTTTAAGCGACGGGGCGTGTTGCTGGTGGCCAGCGATTTTCTGTGCGATGACCTGGCGGGAACATTTTCGGCGTTGCGGTTGTTCCGCAGTCGCTTCTGGGAAGTGGTGGCACTGCACATTGTCCATCCGGCTGAAGAAAAACTGCCGGCCGGCGATGCGTTTCGATTCGTGGGGCTCGAGAACGAAGGCACGATCAACTGCACTCCCGCCGAGATTCGTGAGGCGTACGAACGCCGCTTTGAAGAACACTGTGCCACGGTTCGGTCCCTGGCGCAGGCGGCGGGTTGTGATTACCGCCGGGTGTCGACGGCCGTCCCTTACCTGCAGACTTTAAGCGGGTTTCTGGCAGAACGCGCGGGGTAACTGCAGTATGCCACAATTCCTCAATTCCTGGGCGGTACCGATCGGACTGGTTTCGATCGCCCTGCCTCTGCTCATCCACCTGTTGACCAGACCCCGTCCCCGGCTGTGCTACCTGTCGACGGTGCGGTTTGTCCGCGAGGTGATCCAGCAGCGGCGTGCCACGTCGCGCTTGCGCGACTGGCTGGTGTTGCTGCTGCGTGCAGCGGCCCTGTTGCTGTTCGCGTTAACCGTGGCCCGGCCACTGCTCGACGGGAGCGCCGGAGCGGCGGCCCGCAGAGCCGACACCCAGACGGCCCGGGTCGTCATTCTGGATGTCAGTCAGAGTCTGGCGGCCACGGTCAACGGCATTCAAGCGCTGGAGCGCGCCCGTCCGATCGCCGCGTCGCGACTCCGTTATCAGTCGCAAACCGTCTGGAATCTGATTCTGGCCGGGGCTGTGCCCCAACCGGTCTTCGAACGCCCATCGACAAACTATTCCACTTTACTTGGAGAAGTCGCTCGGGCCCGCGCTCTGCCGCAGCGGCTGAACCTGCAGGCGGCCATTCAGTCGGCCGGCGAAATGCTCGCGGCCAGCGGGACCGGCGTCCGTCGGGAACTCGTGGTGATCAGCGATTTCCAGCGAGCGAACTGGACGGCGGCCGATTTCAGCGCCGTCCCGGCGGATACGGTCATTGAGCTCGAGACGGTCGCTACGCCAGAAACGCCACCCAATCTGGCAGTGCTGCGGGCGGGACCACAACACAGAGCCGAGGCAGGTCGTCCGTGTCGGCTGGAAGTCGAAGTGGGGAATTTCTCGCCGACTGCGAAGACGGTCGCGGTCGACGTCACGGCCGGCGAGACCACGGTGCGAGTGCAGGGGGCCGTCCCCCCCCAGGGGCGAGCCGTGCTGCTGGCCGAGATGACACTGCCCCGTCCTGGTTGGTCAGTCGGCGAGGCCCGACTGGTGGATGTCGACGATTCGCTGGCGGCAGACAATATTCGTCCCCTTGTGTTGCGCGTCCACACGCCGCCTCAATTTGTGTTGCTCACCCGGCAGTCCGCGCGACTGCGACCGGCTTCGAGTTACTTCCTGGAACGGGCGATCTTGCCGGAAGAAGCCGCGGCCCCAGACTCGGTCGTGCGTCTTGACCCGTCCCGCGCCCCACCGGCCGAAATCTCGGCCGGCGACCTGCTCGTGCTGGATCATCCTGGACAATTGACCGATGAGCAGGTGCAGTTGCTCGTGTCGCTGCTGCGGCAGGGGCGCGGGATGTTGTACGTGACGGCCGAACCGGTTGATGCATCAAATCTGAAGCGACTCGCCCGGGCCGCGGGCAGCGACCTGCAACTGCCTGTCGAGTTTTCGCCTGCGGGAACCGCACGCAAGAACTTGTTTTTGACCGATGTCAAACAACGGCAACCGCCGTTCACCGTGTTTGGTGATGATGCCCTGGCAATACTGGCGACCGTGCGAATGAACGGTGGGCTTGCGTCGCGTCGCGTCACGGAGGCATTGCTGGATGATGTTCTCGCAACCTACAACGATCAATCGGCCTGCCTGGTCGTGACGGGGTGTGGTGCCGGAACACTGGCGATCTTGAATGCCGATCTGGGCGCATCGAACCTGCCTTCGTCGCCTGCCTTTGTGCCCTTGATTGGCGAGTTGACGAATCAACTGCTGGGCCAATCGCGGGGACTCGATGCCGTCCCCAGTGGCGAACCGATGGCGGTCGCCTTGCCCTCTGAATCCAGTCCCGTCTCGGGCTTAATCATCGTGCCGCCGCCGTCTGCGACACGGGAGTCGGTGACGCTGGGCGAACTGCGGGAAGAGTCGCTGGGAATTCTGTGGCAGTCGGCGGTCGCCGGTCCGCCGGGGGCATACCAGGTGCAGCGCTCTGGCAAGACCGTGTTTGCCCTGGCCACCGCCATTCCGGCTGAAGAAGCAGACCTGACGTCGATCTCCCGCGAGATTCTGACCGATCGGCTGGCCGGTGGACGCGACGTGAAGTTTCGCAGCCGGCCGTCATCCGACACGGCACGGGATGAAACCTGGGCCTGGTTGGCGCTGGCCTGCCTGGCGTGCGTGGTAGGGGAAATGGTCTGTTTGCGAGCGTTCAAAAGTTGACAGATGTTATTTATTCGCCGTTCATTCGGCATTCACGGAAATCGTTGAACGCCAAGAGTACGACAGCTTCTGGGTAGTTGATTGGTAACGCTCATTTTCGATCCCTTGATCTCGGCGACCGTCTGGGTCGTGGCGGCACTGTTGACCGGCGCCGTTCTGGTCGCGTACGCCTGGAAGCGGCCGTCGGGAATCTCCCGCCTGCGCTGGGGAGCAATTCAGTTCTGGGTGGCACTTGGCGCGGCCGCTTTGTTGATCGTCTTGTTGAATCCGTCGTGGCAGATTCGCATTCCGCCTCCTGCGGAAAAACCGCGGCTGGCCATTCTGATCGACGAATCGGCAAGTATGTCGACTTCAGACCTGGGGCCCGACAAGTCCCGTTTCGAGGTGGCGACAGAAATCGCCGAGGTCTGTGCCGCAAAACTCGCCGAGACCTACGACGTCGACGTACGGACGTTTTCCAAGCAATTGCTGCCCACGACGACTCAGGCGGTCAAACAGCGTCGGCCCGACGGACTCATCACAGATCTGGCCGGCGCGATCACCCAGGGCATTGACTCGGCACGCAGCAGTGGACAGTCGCTGCTGGTGCTGAGCGATGGAAACCATAACGCCGTGGGGGGGACGCCACGCGTGCTGGCGGCCGCGGCATTGGCTCGCTCGCGTGAGATTCCGGTCTTTACGAAGACTCTGGGCAGTGATGCCGAGATTCACGACCTAGCGTTGCGACCGCAGAATCCTCAACAACTGGCTTTCGCCGGTCAGGTAGTGCCACTGACGGCACTCGTCCGCCGGCGGGGAAATGCACCGGGAGCCGTGAGTGTGATCCTGGAACTGGACGGCAAGGAAGTCAGCCGTCAGGCCGTCTACGTGACGGCCGGTTCGGAAGCCGAGGTTCGATTTCAGGTCGACCAGGCTCAGCGCGGCTTGTACCGGTACGAAGTGCGCGTCGAGACCTTTCCGGGTGAAGCGACCGAGATCAACAACTATGGGGCGTTCGTGTTGCGCGTGGTCGACGAACCGATCCAGGTGTTGTTGGTCGAAGGCAAGCCGTATTGGGATGCGAAGTTTCTGGCACGATCACTGGCTGCCGATCCTTCGCTGGAATTGCATAGCCTGGTCCGCGTCACGCCGACGCGATTTCTGCAGCGGACGCTATTGCGCGATGGACAGCCCCCCACCGGGGCGGGCAGGACTTCGCAGGCGAAGCCCGGCGACTCTCAAACGCCGCCTGCCGCCGTCCCGGGCGAGGGGCAGCCTGCCGAATCTGAAGTCGTGCCGGGTGACACGGGAGCCTCGCAGTCACCAGTCCGTGGCGCACTGACCGAGTCGTGGCGAGTCGTGCCAGAGGGGGCCAATGTGCTGGCCGATGCGAAGAGGCTGGGAGCTTACCAGGTGGTGATTCTCGGTCGCGATTCGGATGTGTTTCTCAGCGAAGAGGCGATCAGCAACCTGCGGCAATGGGTCGCCAGTGACAGTGGCGCGCTGGTGTGCTTTCGAGGGATGCCCACTTCCAGCTCAGACGAACGCTTTGAAAAACTGTTGCCGGTGCAATGGCAGAAGTCGTCGGAAGCGAGATTTCGGATGGTCTTGACCGAGCGAGGCCGAGATCTGCATTGGTTTGATTCGCCACAGGGGGGCACGGTGGATGCCTTGCCCAGTTTGCCCGCGCTGGCGACCTCGTCACCCGGTGAGCGACCGAAACCGCTGGCCAATGTGCTGGCATCGGCCTCCGGAAACGGGACCGTGGATGCACCGGCGGTGACCTATCAACCCTACGGGGGTGGCCGCGTCGTGGTTGTCGAAGGGGCCGGCATGTGGCGCTGGGCGTTTCTGCCCCCTGCGTATGCCGATTACGATGCCGCCTACGGAACTCTGTGGCAGAGCCTGTTGCGCTGGCTTGTTGCCGGTGCGGGGCTGTTGCCCGGGCAGGATCTCGCCTTGCGTACCGACCAGGTCACATTTCCCAGCGGTGAGACGGCGACTGCAACTCTGCTCGTACGGCGTGAGGCCGCGCAAGGACCGATTCCTGCGATTGAACTGTCAGGAAATGGAATCGACACTCCCCGGCAGTTTGTGCCGACCCCCTTAGGCGACTTGCCCGGCGTGTTTCGTCTCGATTTCGGTCAGTTGGCGGAAGGACGGTATCAGGCCCGAATTGCCGGTCAGCCAGCCGACAAATCGGGTGCGACGACGGTGTTTGATGTGCGGTCGCTGTCCGAAGAACAATTGGACAAAAAGGCTCGACCGGATTTAATGGCCCGGATCGCTGCCAGCACGGGCGCGATCGATTTCTCGAGCGCGACCGCCGATGAGATCGTGAAAGCCTTTCAAGCACACCTTGAGCAGAGCCGGCACGAGCGGATTCAGCGCACAACCGCCTGGGATCGCTGGTGGGTGCTGGCGGGGATTTTTTTCTGCTGGATGTGCGCGTGGGTTTTGCGTCGCAGCGGCGGTCTGGTTTAACCGAGGGTGATCGGTTTCTCTGCTCGGGCGGCCGCGGCGATCGCATCGCAGACCCGCTGTGTGTCGAGCGAGATTTGAGGCCACCGCGGATCCAGCCGGCCTGACCGGATCAGTTCGCAGAACGTCTCCACCATCCGCACTTCCTGAATGCAATGGGGATGAACATGCTGTGTGCCCTGGCCTTGCCGATCGTGAACCCAGAATCGGGCTTTGGCGATGTCCCACGGATTCACGAAATCATCGCAGACAATCGAACCGGTCTCGCCGGCGACTTCGAACCACTTCCTCCAGGTTTCGTCGAATCCGCAATGGAAGGTCGCCGAGCGGGAATCAGAGAACATCAGCAGGGCCGACAGATTGATATCAACTCCGCGGTCATACCGAGCGCACGCCTGCACCCGCTCGGGCAGATCGCCAAAAGCCCACAGCGCGGCGGTCACACAGTACCAGCCGACATCACCCAGGACACCGCCACCCAGTTCATTCCGAAAGCGGATGTTATCGGTCGCCATGTCGGCCAGGCCGTTAAAGGCAAACGTGCTGCTGACATGTCTGAGTGGACCCAGGGTCCCCGCCTGCAGCAGCGATTTCATCGCGGCCGTCCGTTCGTGGTGATACCACATGACACCGTCCATCAGTTGCCGGTTGGCCGACTGACAGGCCGCGACCATCTGCTGTGCTTCCGCCAGATTCATCGCGAGGGGTTTCTCGCAGAGTACGTGTTTACCGCTCTCGGCCGCGGCGCACGTCCATTCACAATGCAGCGAAGGGGGCAGAGGAATATACACGGCATCCAGATTCGGATTCTGCAGCAGTTCTCGATAGCTGTTGTGGGCGATGACCTGCTGGTCGGCGCTCAGAAAGGCTTTCGCCGGGTCCGCCGTGGGATGTCCGGCCGTGTGCCGGGAAATCCAGTTGGCGGCCCGTTCGGAATCGCGACTGGCCACAGCGCACAGCCGCGAACCCCGGGCAAAGTGCAGAGCCCGACCGACTTTGGAAGCGATCCGGGCGGTTCCCAGGATACCCCAGCGGATGACGCGATTGGCTTCGGAAGTCGTCATGGCAGTTCACTTGTGGAACAGGGCTGTCAACCGGGCCGGCTCGACAATCACGGGATTGTACCGCCTTCGGGAACTGCCTACCATCGGACGGCACGTGCAGGGTAAGATCATTTCGTCTGCCGACCTGTCGGCTGACGGACGACCAGAGGATGTGATCGGGGCTGCGGCATTTGCAATGAAAATCGGCGATTTGCACAGGCCCCCGAGCGTTGGCCAACCAGGAGTGAATGACATGGTGTTCGGAAACAAGCAATTTGCCAGCCTGTGTGGCGGAGTCTGTCTGGCTTTGACCGCCGCGTTGTGGTTGGGCGGGCTGAGCCGGGCGGTGACAGCAGACGACGAGCCAGCGGACTCACTGGCAGCGTATTACGGTTTCGGGCCGCTGGAAATCTACAAGCTGCAGCAACGCTCCACCAATCTGCTCGCGGCCGATCTGAATAACGACAATCGGACCGATCTGATTCTGATTGATAACAGCAACAGCCGACTCGACGTGTTGCAGCAACGGGCCAACCCGGGTGCCCCGGTGGCCGCAAAATCGGCACTGAAAGTGAATGCCGTTGAGAACGATAAACGGTTTGAGCACCGCAAAATCGCGCTGGAACGCGAAATCTCTTCGCTGGCCATTGGCGATTTCAATTCCGACGGCCGGAAAGATCTCGTCTGGTTCGGTGTCCCCGATCAATTGACGATTGCCTACCAGTCGGCGAATGGTGATTGGACCAATCGCAAACGGATCCGGTTGCCGGATGTGCAGGCCAGTTCCTGGATCATTGCCACGGGCGATTTGAACGGCGACAAGAAAGACGATGTCGCCGTATTGGGTAAGCACGATACGTACATCTTGTATCAACAGCCGGCAGGAGAACTCGGTACTCCCGTCCGGTTGATGAATACGGGAGACAACCTGATGCTGGCCCAGATCGCCGACCTGGATGGCGATGGTCGTAACGATCTGTGTTACCTGACCGGCAGCGATCCCGATCGTCCGTTGTGTGTGCGTCTGCAGAGCCCTGAAGGACGACTGGGGCCCGAACTCAGGTGCGAACTTCCCAAGGCTCGCGGACAGATGACGATCGCCGATATCGACGGGCGGCCGGGAGTCGAGATTCTGGCGATCGAAGGCCAGACCGGCCGTGTCAAGATTCACCAACTGCAGCAGGCCGCCGCCGAACCGGGGGAACTGGCCGGTCAGTTGATTCAGTTTGGGTTTGGACAACAGGGGGCCGGTAAGAACCGCGATCTGGCCACGGGTGATGTCGATGGCGATGGTCTCGTGGATGTGCTGGTGACGGACCCCGAGTCGGCGCAGGTCATTGTGTTTCTGCAGCATCGCGGTTCGGGTCTCGACCTGGGAAGTACATTCCCCGGGTTGATGGGGGCCGAACAGATTCGCGTGGGTGACATCGACGGCGACGGCAAAAATGACGTGGTTGTCTTGAGTTCCCGCGAGAAGACGATCGGCTTGAGCAAGATGGAAAACGGCCGGCTCACGTTTCCCAAAGGCATTTCGCTCGATAAAGAGCCCGTGGCCTTCGACCTGGTTGATCTCAACGGAGACAAAAAGCTCGAACTCGTGTACGTCTCGCGTGAACGGACCGGTCAAACGACCAAGTATTCCATGCAGGCGCTGTCGCAAAGTACCGAAGGTGACTGGCGCACTCATAAGCTGGGCGATCACGACTCGATTGCCATCTCGGCGAAGAGTACTCCTGAACGATTGACGGCGATCGACGCGAATCGCGATGGCCGACCTGACTTTCTGATTTTCGCCGGTAACGACAAGCCGCCGTTGTTTCTGCTGTCGAATGCCCAGGGCGTACCGGTGGAAGTCGCTTCTTCTGAAGGTGGCTTTGGGCTGGGAACGGTCGCCGCCGGTGGCCTGTCCGCAGGGATGCTCGATCAACCGGTCATCCTCGTGGCTCAGAATAATTTTGCCCGTAATGTGGCAGTGGGTGACAAAAACCAGTGGCAGGTGCTTGACCAGTACAACGCCTCTGAGGCCGAAGCCAAAATCGTCGGCACGGCCACGATCGACCTGGATGGCCAGCCGGGCCGTGAAATTGTGCTGATCGATCAGGGGGTCAAAAAGCTGCGCGTCTTGCGCAAAGAAGGTATGGTTTACCGCCCCTGGCGTGAGGTCGATATCGGCGCCTTCCCCTACCGATCGGCGCATGTCGTCGATCTCGATGGTGACGGACGCGAAGACCTGCTGTTGTTTGGCCTGGGGAAATTCGGCGTGCTGTATGCCGGCCGCAGCGATCCGCGGCTGAAAACTCTGGCCACTTATGAGTCGAAGCTGGAAAAGGTCAAGTTCACCGATGTGGTCGCCGGCGACCTCAATAGCGATGGTCAGATGGACCTGGCGATTATCGACACTCAGTCGCAGATGATTGATATTGTGAACTACACGCCCGCCGCAGGCCTGCGGCACGCTCTGCAGTTCAAGGTCTTCGAGGCCAAAGGGGTTGTCAGTGAAGAGCGGACCGGGACTGATCCGCGGGAAGCGCTGATTGCCGACGTCACCGGTGATGGTAAAGCCGATCTCGTGCTGCTCAGCCAGGATCGAGTGCTCGTCTATCCCCAGGATGACGGAAAGCCCGAACAGCCGAAGACGGCGGGAAAATGACTCGTGCCCGGTACCGCTGGCGTAATCTGGGGCCCGGTTGTGGTGGGCCGGGGCGACGTCTTAGGCGCCGAAGATGCTGAATTCCGGAGCATAGCGCACGAGACCGCCCGCTGCCGGCAAGGAGTTCGGTCGCAGTTCCAAGACCATGAACGCAGCGTCGGCACCGTATTCGTTTTGCAGCCCGAAACGCGACGCCTGCATGAAGCGGAAGCGGGAATAGTAGGCGGGATCTCCCAGCACGACGACAAACCCCGCGCCTGCTTGCACTGCCGCGGTCAGTCCGGCACGGATTAACAGGCTTCCAATTCCCTGACGCTGGAATTCGGGGAGCACCGCCACCGGTGCCAGTCCCAGGCCGTCTGTTGTCGCTGGGCAGGTGACAGGACTGAATGCAATGTGCCCGACCAGCTTGTCGGCGTCTGTTGCGACCAGCGAAATCGTTAAACGATTGGCGGTGCGCAGGTGATCCACGAGCCGCGCCTCGGCCTCGATGGGAAACGCCGCGGTATGAATCGCGAAAATGCCCGCTTCATCGCCGGGCTGTTCAGTGCGAACGATTACCGACACGGTCTGCAATCTCGGGGGTGTTCCCGGGCGAAATGACAGGAACCGATCCGTACAGTCGGCAGGCTGTCAGGCACATACCCGGGCGGAGACTCGTGCCGAGTCTCCGCCGGCGCTGACCACGGGTCCAGATCAGTGGTGATGATGGTCCTCAAACAGGGCGTTCTTTTTATCGCCCTTGGCAAAGACGTAGGCAATCAAATCCAGAATCTCTTCACGGGTCAGTTTGTTGAGCAATCCCATCGGCATGATTGAGGTCGTCGATTTGACTCGCTCTTCAATCTCTGATTTGGGCAGGGTCAACGGGTCCCCTTTCGCCAGCGGGTCCGCCAGAACCTTGACCTCTTGCGGCGATTCCTGGACGACCATCCCGACCACAGTCTTGCCCGAATTCAAAACAAAGGTAAACGACTGATACTTTTCGGCGATTTCCCTGGACGGTTCGAGAATCGAACGTAACAGGTGTTCGGTGTTGTGCTTGGCCGGTTCGATCTTGGTGAGATCAGGACCCAGTTCACGCCCTTCGCCATTCAGCTTGTGACAGCCGACGCAATTCGCCGTCCGAAACAGGTTTTTACCGACGTCAAACGAACGACCGCCCGGGAGCTTTTTGACGTTCGCGATCAAGTCGTCAAACTTCCACTCGGTATTACGCCCGATAGTTTTCAAGAGTTCGTCGCGCACCGGCAAAGGATTGGCGGCCAGATAGGCCGTCGGGTTTGATTGGTATTCATCGAGATTCTCAACCACGTACAAGGCGCCGTACATACGACGCCAGTGACCAGGGTAGGTACAGACATACGGATAAATGCCCGGCGTTTTGGGCACCTCAAAGGTCAGGGCCTGTTGCTGTCCGGGATCGATTAACCGGCTGGCAAGGAGAATCTTGTCGGACTTGGGCACAAAATTTCGATCTTTGGCGTCGGCATCTCGGGCGGTGGCTTCAGCCAGCAGGCCGACCTCTTCCAGCGCACCGGGTTGCACGATGGCAAAGTTGTGGGGCGCGTTGTCGATATTGGCGATCCGGAATTCGACCGGTTTCCCTGCCTGCACGACGATCAGCTCTTTGTCGTAAATCATCCGTTCGATCACCGTGCCCAGGGCGATCACGCGGACATCCAGATTCTCAAGCCGTTGCGTGATCGCGGTGGCCTGTTCGGCAGGCAGTTTGGCTGCCAGCGCTTTCGCGAGGGCGAACGCGTCTGCGGCTGGGCCAGAGGTCCGGAACGAGGCGGGCACACTGCTGAGGTAGCCCACCAGGTTATCCACCAGTCCGGGGATCTCTTTCAGTGACCAGTACTCGGCGGGCACGGATCGCAAAGCCGCGATCGCCGAGTCGCGGAAACGATCGGCCTTAATGAGATTTGCCCAGTCATGGAACTTGTCGGCTTCGTGACCGGGAATCGTGGTCAATACGCGGATGGCGAGGTCATGCAGAGTTTCACGGTTGGTACCGACCGTCAGCCGTTCTGCCGGTATCTTCTGCTTATTGAACCCCGGCCCCGCCCAGGCGACTTCCAGACCATCACCTCCGCCGTTGTCAAAATAGGTCACGATCAGCGGATGAGCGCCCGCGAGCAACTCGACTGTGGCACTCATTTCATTCATACCCTGTAAGCGGTCGTTGTCGATCAACAGCTTGTTGTCGAGATAAAGTCGCGAGCCGTCGTCAGAGGCAATGAAGAATGTGTATTTTCCCGATGTCGGCACCTGGATCATACCCGTGAACCGCAGGGCAAATGCGTCCGCTTCCTTTCGCTGCGGTACGTTCAGGACTATCTCCCGCACGATGCCCGATTCCTGAGGCTTCAACCTGGCCAGAGTTTCCACGGCGACATTCGGCGGATTGGGATAGAAGTAATCGACTTGAATTCCCCGTTGCAGAAGACCGGCACCGCTGGTTTCGGCCTGCAGGTTGGGAGGCAATTCAAACATCAGCGAGCGGACGGCTTCATACAACCGGGCTCGCAACTGCGGGTCGGCGATCGACGGCACAGCCTGCAGCAAGTCCCCCAGACTCGTCTTCGATTTCGAAGCAGACAGGAACGCTGCATCCCCCGACTGGTCGGCGGCAATCCAGGCGACATAACCCAGTTGTCGAGTTTGCGGCGCCGTCGCTTTTGCCGAGAGGTTTTCGAGACGACTCTGCACACGTTTCAATTCGGCGGCGGGTTGTTCGGCAAGCAGTTGCCCCAGACCACCCAGGGTGGCGGCCTGACCCGAGGCATCGCGCTCTTCAATCAATTTCAACAGCGCAGGCAGGGAACTTGTTTTCTGCAGTTCGGCCAGCCCCCGCAGGGCTTCGCGCAGTGCCGGCAGATTCGCTCCTGGCCGACTCAAAATCGCTTCATAAACAGCCGTGGACTTGGGGAGTTTTAAGAGATCATCGACACTGGCCTGCCGGAGTGCATAAGCCTGGGCGGGCGGAGAGAGAGGCTTGCCCGCGGCGATGGCCTCGCGAACCTTTTGGTCGACATGGATTTGACTGGCGGCAAATTTCAGGACCGTTTCCAATTCCGGATCGGTGGGACGGCCTGCCACTTCAAAGAACACCTCGGCGGACGCCTCGGCGTCCTGGAATGCCACCGCGGATTTTACCGCTTCAGCCCGAACGAGTGCCGATGTGTCGCGCGCGGCCGTCAACAACGTCGATTCCCAGTCTGACACCTTTCCTGCCCAGTGACCGAGTGTCCGAATGGCTGCGGCCCGGACCCGTGGCTCGGCCGCCTGATACACCTTCTTCAGCAGCGCGAAGTTTGGGACGCGGTGTTCCTCAAAGACCCACAGGCATTCGAGTAGTGCCTGTGCGTCGTCGGCTTTGGCGGCATTCAATCGGTTCGCCCATTCAGAAACCGCGGCGACGGTTTCTTGCGTGTCGCGGCCACTGAGTTCGAGGCGGGCGCGATAACGATTGCTGTTTTCTTTCGAGTAAAACGCCTGGCACACCTCGGCGATCGGTTTGCCTTTCAATTTCAACGGTTTCAGCGGAGCGCGACCCCGGACGGTGACCCGGTAGATGCGACCGTGTTCATGGTCGCGATTGGGGTCGCGCATATTGTGCTGCATGTGGCCGATGATGGCATTGGCCCAGTCTGAGACATACAGGGCACCATCGCCCCCCACTTCGACATCGCTCGGACGGAAATTCGGATCGCTGGAGACCAGGATCGGCTCGATTTCTGTCGCCGTGATATCGGCACCGTTGTACTGGACTTCATGCTGCAGAACCCCCAGAAACCCAATGCAGTTGCAGACCAGGAAATTGCCCTGGTTTTTCTCTGGAAAATGACTGCTCGAGAGAATGCCTGTGGCTGCGACCGGGCGGACACGCTGTTTGAACCACGGCTTGTTGCCGATCCCTTTGCCGATGTTGACGTAGGAACCAACACCCCCGGTTCCATCGTTGGCGAACTGGAAGCCCCATTGGTCAAAAACGTCGCCGTGCGGATTGGGGCCGATTGGAAAGTGAAACTCAATTTCGAACGTGCGGGGGTTGAAGCGGTGGACGCCGCTGTCTCCCGAGCGAAACGTTCTCGTCGGAGTTTCGATGGCGGCGACATTGAAGATGCCGCGCGACCAGTACACCCAGCCATCAGGGCCGACCAGCATGGCGTTCGCCGAGTGGTGGGTATCGGCACTGCTGAGTCCCTGCAGCAGCCGGATCTTCACATCCGCCTTGTCGTCGCCGTCGGTGTCCTTCAAAAACCAGAGTTCGGGCAATGCGGCGACCAGCATGCCCCCTCCCCAGAATTCAAATCCAGTGACACTGTTGAGTTCGTCGGCAAAGGTGACACAACGGTCGGCGACACCGTCGCCGTCGTCGTCAGGCAGGCAGACAATCTTGTCCCGGCGGGGTTCGGTCGGATTCCAATGGGGATAAGAAGGCCACAATGAGGCAAACAGCCGGCCATTTGTGTCGACGGCCATCTGCACGGGTTTGATGAAATCGGGAAACATCTCTTCAGAAGCGAAGAGATTGACTTCCATGCCGTCGGCGATCTTCATCTTTTCAATCGCCTCTTTCCCTCCGAGGTATTTGTGCTTACCGCCAGGGAGTGATCCGGGGAAATTGGTTTTGACTTCGAGTTGCGCGGGCAGATTCTTGTCCGACACAGTGAGGTCGCCGCCGCGGGCCACCTTCCAGACCCGTTCATCGCGGTTGGCGGTCATCACGTCGAAAATCTCCATTTCCCGCATCATGACGTCGGCATTCGACTGGCCGAACCAGGAGAGCTGCGAACGACCGCCAAACACGTTGTAACCGTCGACGACACGATAGCGACTGAACCAGTAGTAGTTCTTATCGAGTACAGCCTGTCGGAGTCGCTCGAGTTCCCGGGCGTCCTTGTCGATGCGACTGGCTCCGAACAGTTCGTCGGTGATGATCTTCGCGACGATCCGATCGCCATGATCGTTCAGGTGAATGCCATTCATGGTCAACGGCTGGGTGGCCGTGGCATACTGTTTTTGCGTCGCAGTGAAGAGATCGACGAACGGAACGCCCTTCTGCCGGCAGACGTCGCGCATCGCAGCGGTGTAAAGGGCGAGGTTCTCGTTGTTCTTTGATCCATCAGGCAGATTGGGGTTTTTCAGATTCTCGTGAGCGATGGGAGAGAAGAACACCAATCGCGGCGGGGCAACGCCGTCGTACTTTTTGCTCTGCATACCGTCGATGGTCTCTGCCAGATCGGTTTTGAACCCATTGAGCGCTCCGGGCCCTTGAAGAGCTTCGTTATGGCCAAAAAAGCAGAAGACGACGCTGGCCTTGGTTTTTTCGAGCCATTGGTCCGGGCTTCCGAAGTTTTCTTCCCGAACGCGGTTTTTCAGTTCATCGCCGGGGTAACCCAGATTGCGGAACGTCAGATCCAAATCGGGGTAGAGCGCATAGATGCTGGTTTCCAGCCAGCCTGCGTGCTGCATGCGGTCGGCCAGGGTATTGCCGATGTAGACGATGTGATCACCCTGCTTCAGCTTCAGTGGCGGATCGGCCGCGGGCAGAGAACTGGTGAACAGGCTCGCGGTCATGACGGCCAGAACGGCGGGGAACGCTGAGAATCGCAGCATGGCGCAAATTCCAATTTCTACAAGGAAAAACCGATCAGGTGGCGAATTGACTGCGGTTGCTAATCTAATCCTCGGTGTAGCGCGTCACAAGCCGGTCGCCAACCGAAGAGAGCCCGACTCCACGACACCCCGGCCATCCTGCAAACGGACTTACAGAAGTCCGGTCAATCTCGCGAATTCAGGACAGTGGGGCTTGCCCATCCCCCTACAATCTGGGGCTGAATTAAACGTGGGACTGTATTGACGGTGAATCTGGAGCAGGTGACCGATCATGGCAAATTCGATCGACTGGTATTATCAGCGGCCCGGGTGCAAAACCTGCGGCAAAATGGATTCGTTGCTGGAAGAGCTGTCGGTTTCGGTGAAGACCGCGGTGAATGCCAAAAAGGTCAAAATGGGCCCGGCCGAGGCCCAGGACCTGTTGAAAGGGGTGAAGCAGGTCGTGGCGACTAAAGGCAAGGCGGTCGTCGATTTCGACTTATCGGCCAAGTCTGCCAAAGCTGACGAGTTGCTGCCCTACCTGATTGGCCCCACCGGGAACCTCAGGGCCCCCACAATTCGGCTTGGCAAAACGCTGTTCGTTGGTTTCGACCGAGACAAGTTGCAGGGACTGCTGGCGTAAAGTCTGACTGACATTCGGAGACGGTACTCAGAACTGGCCGGGCACATGTGTGAACGTGTGACGAGACAGTCTTGATCTGGGTGACCGGACTGACGTTTCCCGAATGATATTCATAGATTGCGTGATGAACCGGCGCTCTTGTGGCACGGTTCATCACGCATTTTTTATTTCGTACCGCTAAGCCTTTGGTTCGTCGATCTTGATGCTCAATTCCTTGAGCTGCTTCGCATCGACGTTCGACGGGGCACCGGACAGCAGGTCGGCCGCCTTCTGCGTTTTGGGGAAAGCAATCACGTCCCGGATGTTGTCGCATCCGGTGAACATCATGACCCAGCGGTCGAGTCCGAGGGCGATGCCGGCGTGCGGAGGAGCCCCATAACGCAGAGCTTCGAGCAGGAAGCTGAAGCGTTTTTCGGCCTCTTCCGCCGGAATGCCAAGCAGATCGAACACTTTCTGCTGCACAACCGGGTCGTGGATACGCACGCTTCCCGATGCGCCTTCATATCCATTGACGACCAGGTCGTACGACGTGGCCCGAATCTTGCCGGGGTCGGTTTCGAAATAGCCCACATCGTCGGGAACAGGATTGCAGAACGGATGATGCTCGGCATCCCATTTTTTCTCTTCCTCGTTGTAAGAGAAGAGTGGGAAATCGAGGATCCAGGCAAAGTGCATTTCATTCGGATCGAACAGCGCCAGTTCTTTTCCGAGTCGCGAGCGCAGGGCCCCCAGCGCGGCGGACGTCACTTTCGGTTGATCGGCGACGATAAAAATCAGATCGCCAGCTTTCGCGTCAAACCGCTGGATGATCGCCTGTTGTTCCTCAGGTCCGAAGAACTTGGCAATGGGCGAATCGAGGCCTGTTTCGGTGACGCGGAAGAAGGCGAGCCCCTTCGCTTTGAAATCGCCAACAAAGACCGTCAGTTCGTCAATTTGTTTGCGGCTGTATTTCGCTGCGGCACCAACGGCGTTCAAGCCCCGAACGCGTCCGCCACTGGCCAGGGCGTTCTTGAAAACGCCGAAACCGCAATTGGCCGCGATGTCGCCGATGTCCTTGAGTTCCATCCCATAACGCAGGTCGGGTTTGTCCGATCCAAAGCGCTCCATCGACTCGGCGTAGGTCAGACGTGGCAACGGCAGGGGATGCTGTACGCCGCGGATCTCCTGCATCAGGAAGGCGACCAGACCGTCGACGGTCTGCAGAATGTCCTCGCGATCGACAAACGCCATTTCGATATCGACCTGCGTGAATTCGGGCTGGCGGTCGGCCCGCAAGTCTTCATCACGGAAGCAGCGCGCAATCTGCATGTAACGGTCGTAACCGGCGATCATCAGGATCTGTTTGTAAATCTGCGGCGACTGCGGCAATGCGTAGAAACAACCGGGATGAACCCGGCTGGGGACCAGGTAATCTCGGGCTCCTTCAGGCGTACTGCGGCCGAGCATGGGCGTTTCAATTTCCAGAAACCCGTGCCGATCGAAATAGTCACGCACCAGCTTCGTCAGGCGATGCCGGAATACCATCAGTTCCTGCAGACGCGGGCGACGCAAATCGAGGAAACGGTACTTCAGCCGCAGTTCTTCGTTCGGCGGGTTCAATGTTCCCGGTTCGAACGGAACCACCCGGCTGGCATTGAGGACTTCGAGGTGATTCGAGCGAACGTCGATTTCCCCGGTGGGAATCTTCGGGTTCACATCTTTTTCCGCCCGGCGCACAACTTTTCCCGTGACCTTGAGCACGTATTCGTTCCGCACGGAACCAGCCAGATTGTGAAGATCGTCACCCTGGGAAGGATCGAAAACAATCTGGACTTTGCCGTAACGGTCTCTCAGGTCGATGAACACCAGACCACCATGGTCCCGCCGGCTATCAACCCAACCGCAAACCGTGACTGTTTGATCAACGTGTTCGGCCCGCAATTCGCCGCAAGTATGTGTGCGCAGCAAGACAATTCCTCTCTCAAAGTTGGCTCAGAATTCCGGAGACAGCCTGCTTAATTTCTGAGCCGTGTTCCGCGAAAAAGCTGGAAGAAAGATAGAGGATCGAAATGAGACTGACAAGACGGTCTCGAAGTTGGGGAATTCGGGAAAATGCCGTCTGTCGTTGTGTCCGAAATGCGGAATCAGCGACATTTCCTGTCGGATCTGTAATTAATCAGAACCCTCGAAACACGCCGGAATTCATGCGAGTTCGCGTCTTGATGCAGAACATGGCACGTGAGATGCAGTGTTGAGAAGACCGTGAGGAATTCGTTTCAGGACAGGGAATGGCGTCTCAAATTGCCACGGAGAAAACTTGAGAAATCGAGATTCTGCGGCGGATTGCGTAAGACAACGCAACTGACTTTTTAGAGTCGTCTGAATCGGAAAGAACGAATTCAGACATCTTGGCCGTCGAAATCGAAGGCTGAGTTTTGTTGAGAAAGGAAAGAGATTATGGTTGGGCTGTTAGCGTATTTTGATCCGGGTGCCGGAAGTCTGTTGGTTCAAGCGTTGGCTGGCGGCGCGGCCGGCTTGCTGGTGTTTGGAAAGTACTTGTGGGACACCTACGCCGCGAAATTCGGTTGGCACCGTCGTGAAGAGTTGCCGACGAACGTCCACGCCTGTGCCGCCGCGTCGTCTGGTGAAATTCCAGTCGTTCGCTGATTTCCGTACTGACCTGTTGCCTGCCCTCGCTACCCGCCCCGCAGTCACTCCCCTGTCTGGCCTTCCCCTGCCGAGTCGTCAACATGTAAAACGCCCGACCGTTCAGCGGTTGCGCGGCGGGTTGCGTGTTGACCTTTGGCAGCGCGCCACTACCAGCCGTGCTCTCGGCACGAATGGTCGAGAATCGCACGCGGCCGGTTGATTCGGGCTTGCCCGCGCCCAGTGTGCGTGGTGACGATAACAGGCATGTTCAGTTTCAACCCGTGGAATTGGTTTCGCGCACCAGGCAAGCTTCGTCAACCGCTGTCACCGCACATGACCTTCGCTTCGAAGACCATGTCGCGATCGTTGACACGGACGGGCGTGTTTTTGAAGCGACAACTTTGGGTCTTTCCCATTTTTGCGGTCGTCGTTCTGGCGGTTTTGGGGTTCTTCCTGCACCGATCCATCGAAACGACGATGAAGAGCAATCTGCGCGGCCAGATGCAGACCTTGCTGGAAGTTCAGTCGGCGATGCTCGACAACTGGTTCAAGCACCAGGCCACGATCTGCGAACTTGAGGCCAATAGTCTTGCGACGCGAGAACATGTTTACAGTCTATTGGAACTGGCGGCTCCCGACCGACAGTCGACAGTCGCGTTGAGTGATGCACCGCCTCAGAAATTGCTGCAGAAGGAACTCGCGCCGGCGATGTCGGCTCATGATTTCGCTGGCTATTTCGTCGTCGATCGAAATCACCAGATCATTTCATCATCGCATTCCGAATTGATTGGCAGAAAGGAACTGCCGGAATACGAGAGTTTTTTGCCGCGGGCCATCGCTGGTGAAACACTGATTACGACCCCCTTTCCCAGTGTCATCCTGCAAAAGGACGAATTTGGTGAGGTCCGACCGGGTGTCCCCACGATGTTTGTGTGCGCACCGATTCGCGATGCGAGTTTTCAGGTCGTGGCTGTGCTGGGATTGCGAATTCGACCGGAAAAAGAGTTCACGCGGATCATGCAAATGGGGCGAATCGGAGCTTCCGGTGAGACCTACGCGTTCGATAAGACGGGCACTTTGATCTCGAACAGTCGCTTTGATGAAGATCTGAAATTGCTGGGACTGTTGCCGGATCGGAAGCGATCCAGGTCGCTGTTAAATCTGCAGTTACGCGACCCGGGGGGCGACTTGACGGCCGGTTTTCGGCCTCTGACTCATCGCGAAGACTTGCCACTGACGAAATTGGCTGCCGCTGCGGTATCCGGGAAATCGGGAGTTGATGTGAATGGCTATCGGGATTACCGGGGTGTTCCGTCCCTGGGAGCCTGGACCTGGATTCCCAAGTTTCAAATGGGCCTGGCCGTTGAAATTGATATCGCCGAAGCCTATCGGCCACTGATCGTCTTGCGGTGGACATTCTGGGGTCTGTTTGCCCTGCTGGGATTAAGCTCGGTCGGGCTGTTCGTGTTCACAGTGATTGTGGCCCGATTGCGACGACAGGCCCAACGCGCGGAGATTCAATCCAAAAAGCTGGGGCAGTATCGGTTGGAGAAAAAGCTCGGCGTGGGCGCCATGGGGATTGTCTATAAGGGACACCATTCGGTCCTGCGTCGCCCCACGGCGATCAAAATGCTGAACGTCGACAAGGTAAATGAGGTTTCCATCGAACGCTTCGAGCGGGAAGTGCAGATCACCAGCCAGTTGAATCATCCCAATACCGTGGCGATTTACGATTATGGTCGCACGGATGAAGGCGTGTTTTATTACGCGATGGAGTATCTGGACGGGATTGATCTGCA
>JAFEBR010000477.1 GCA_018242565.1 Planctomycetota bacterium
GATCGTAAGAGTGAACGGATTTTATGAGTTATGGCACGTCAGATCGACGGGCGATCACGCGTGGGGCCGCTTCGGAACACAACAGTCGCGAGTTGAATCGCGAACCGGAACGGTCAGCAGGATTCGAACAAGGCTGCGAAATCGGGTGGTCGAATCGGTCAACCGGAGATCCGGTGGCAGATTTCGACCTCGATGGGGCAGTTCAAGAGTCGACAAGGAGTGCGTGGTGAGTCGAGCGTGGCGGGGGCCGACGGTGTGGAATCAACGAAGTTCAACCGGCGTCAGCGAACCTAAACGGCGGCCGCGTTCCGCTTGAAACGTTTGACCATGCCGATGACGCCGAACCCGCCCAGCAAGAGGGACGAAAGGGCAAACGCCGACGGTTCGGGAACCAGTGTCAACGCACTGCTCCCCGTCATGTCAAATACCGAGAAACCATCCTCAACGTAGACGTCGGGTTGCGCATAGGTATACAGCTCATAGTCATGCCCCGCCAGCAGAGTGCCGCTGAATGTGAAGCCGGCACCCGTGTAGGAGTCAGGAGCAGGAGTCTCAAAGACTAAGGTGCCGGTCGTATAATCATAAAGCCCCGCATAGTTATAAGAGATGGATGCCGCAACGTCGTACGCCGACAGGTTGTAAACGAACGACGTATCCGCCGTCACGTGGAAATAAACGTCTTGAATCGCGGCAGCATATCCGTAAGTGTCGAAGTTGCCGCTCAGTCCCAGGGAATAACTGTAAGCGATGCTGGTGGCGGTCGCTTCGGAACTTGTGATGTTGCCGTACCCGATCCTCGATGAAGTACTCAAGGGACCGGTGGAATATGAAATGGCGCCTGACCCGTCTTCCGGAAAGGATCCATACGCACCGACTGCCTGGTAGTAATCGTCGACAACGATGCCGGCGCTTGCAGGCGAAGCCGAGGCCAACAGGGCCGAAGCCACGGCGACAGAGGTCAACATTGCGTGTTTGAACGTATTCCACATGGTTGAGTTGCTTTCGAGCGTAAGAGTGAACAGATTTTTTAGGACTTCGGATTGACGGCCGAGCACGCGATGGGCCGCTTCGGCACTCGCCAGTTGCGCTCGGTTTCGCGATGCGAAACGGGCATCAGCATTCGAACAAGACTGCGAAATCGCCTGGTCGAACGGTCAACGGGAGATCCGGTGGCGGATTTCGACCTCGATTGGTCAGTTGAACGAGCGACCAGGAGAGCGTGGTGGGTCGAGTAGTTCGCCGGGGGGTGGGAAGTCGGGCGCCAGCTCGTTGCCAGGGAATCGCTGCCGCGCCGTCGCAGCCAGCGCCCGATGGTGAGCGGCGGTGTCGAGCGTGGCGGGGGCCTCGGCGTCGCTGCCGATGGAGGGCACTGTGGGGTCCGACGCGTCCGCATCATGGAAGTCGGCGAACTCCACTGCGGGAGTTGCCGGTTCGGGATGTTCAGGAAGGACAGGAGACGCCGGTGCGGGCCATTCTCCGGGATCAGCAGCGCTGACGCTGCCCAGAGTGCCGTGGTCCGCCAGCATCCCGAACCGCCCCTCATCGATCGAGTGGCCACGAGTTTCGTCTACGACCGTGGGGTGCAACACTCCGGCGTGAATGACCGCCGAATGAGTGATTGTGGTGGCGAACCAGACCCAGATCACCCCCCCCCAACCCAGCCGGCCGATTCGCCAGGGGCTCAAAGCAACCCCAGGCGGGGCCGTGGGCACGGAGCGCTCGGAACGAGCCAGGAAACGAAGGTGTGTAACGGGGCGGCCCAAGATGAAACTGGGGAGAGGAAATTCCACGGATTGTCTGGAAATAAAATATCAGGACAACCCTGATAAATGGGGTCCACCTCAAAGTCAAGCGCCTGTTGTCAGAAAATAACCTGCCCAAAGAAAACCGCCCGTCTTAAGGTGACGCGAGCGGTTGTCCGGCCACGCGCGAGTGAAAAACTCCGCGCCAACGGGGTCCGACGGTATTGCCAGAGGGCTTGTTGCTCTCTCCGGGCCAACACAGCGATGCAGCGCCGCGGCCCGCCGCCGTACCTTGGCAGAGTTGCTGCTGGAGCAGTTCCCAGCGTCCTCCGCTTTCCACCGGCCCTGTGCCGGTGGAAGCGATGACTGGCAGCTAAACCGTGCCCCTCAGAGTCGCCCAGCCCCCTACCGGCCTTGTGTCGGTCGAGGCAATGATTGACAGCTGCAAGCGCGGCACTGACTGCCAGACTGGTACGCACGTCTCCGCCGCTAGCCGTCAATCACGGCTTCCACCGGCACAGGGCCGGCGGGGAGCCTGTCAGTGCCTTTGGTCTGGCGTTTTAGCATCCAATCATGGCTTCTACCGACGCAGGGTCGGTAGGGAGCCTGTTGCGAATGCTTCCGGAAACAAGAGCATTATCACGTGCAGGTCACACCGACCTGACCGATCGGTTAAGTGCCCTGTCCCATTGCGGACGGAGCTTGCGGTTCGTCCACACCGCAACGCGCCGACAGCGACCAGCGACTCCTGCCGGCAGCGGATTGCCACGGGAAGCGGGAACATACCGAGAGAAATCGACACGTTGATCAAAAGGTTCTGGCAAATCGCACCGCTGCGGGACAGCATGGCCAACCTCAACCGTCCGAAATCATTCCGAAAAATCACGTTGTCGACGGTGGGTCGCGGATAATTCCTTCCGGAGGCACCGTGCCACACGAGTGAGCTGGCGGGGCCCGACTCAGCTCAGTTCTTTCAGCGGACAGAAGCGGTTATCGACGAGGGTATGCGGTCGGCCGGAGAGATCGGTGAGCAGGGGAGCGTGGGGATCGAGGCCCAGGTGCCGGTACAGACTGGCAAAAACCTCTCCGAAATGGACTGGTCGCTGGGCCACACTGGCCCCCAGGCGATCGGTGGCCCCGATGACCTGGCCGGTGCGGAAGCCTCCGCCCGCCAGCAGACCGCAGCCAACTTCGGCCCAGTGATCGCGACCGGCGTTCTGATTAATCCGCGGCGTACGGCCAAATTCACCCCAGGCGACGACGGCCACATCGTCGGCCATTCCGTGGTTGTGCAGGTCTTCCACCAGCGCGCTCATTCCCTGATCGAACAAAGGCAGGTGCGTGTTCTTGGCCTCGCTGAAGTTCTGATCGTGAAAGTCCCAGCGGCCGAAGTTGAGGGTCACGACGCGGACGCCTGCCTGGACCAGTCGGCGGGCCATCAGGAAGTGTTCCATGTTGCGCGGCGCGCCATCCCCGTAGTTTTTGGGATCGCCTTTGCCATACCGTTCGCGCACCTGCGGATCTTCTTTGCTGAGATCCAGAGCGTCCACAAGCTGGCTGGAGGTCAGCAGTCCGAAGGCCTGCTGATTGAAGATCTCGAGACCGGCCATCATGCCACTCTGGTCGGCCTGCCGTTTGAAGGCGTCGAGTTGCCGCAGCAGCGACCGACGGTCATCGAGTCGCGACAACGGAATCTCACCCAGGACCAGATTTTCGAGCCCCGGCCCGGTCGGACGAAACGCCGAGTGGGCGATCCCCAGCATGCCGGGATGACCGGGCGAGCCATAGGGAGGATGTCCGGCCTTCGGAGCCAGGCCAATGAAGGGCGGAGTGGCGATCGAGGTGCCCCCTTGCAGCTTGGACACCACCGGCCCCAACGCCGGCCAGCCCCCGGCCGGCTGATTCACAAACGAACGCCCGGTGTAGCAGATGAACGAGTCGTGGCTGTCGTTCGGCGAACCATACATCGTCCGGATGGGGACCAGCTTGTCCATCATCTGGGCCAGCCGGGGCAGGTGTTCGCAGATCTGAATGCCCGGCACATTGGTTTCAATGGGCTGGAATTCCCCGCGAATTTCCTTGGGAGTCTCGGTTTTCAGGTCGTACATATCCTGATGCGGGGGCGCCCCGACCAGGTAAATCATGATGACGGCTTTGTGGCGCTGCGCGCTGGAATCCGCCTGGGCCTGTGCCGCCAGCAACTGCGGCAGCGCGAGTCCCCCCATCCCCAGGGCACCGATCCGCAACACATCGCGGCGGGAAACACCATCACACAATTTCAGAGATCGACCAGCAAGGTTCAGCATAACAGGGTCGGACGAGGCGAGGGGGCGTAAACGCCTTGGGCAGGAAACGACTCAGGCGATGGCATCGTCGGACACGCATCGACATCGCTTTATACCATAGAACCGAGCGCAACGGCAATTCCTGAACACCGTGTTCGCAGGCGGAGACGACGATGACCTGCCGGGCCGGAGTGCGTGACGGCGCACGCACTCGCCCGGAAAGGACGGAGCACAAATCCGCAGTCCCGCCAAACGGAGAATGAATTACTCGGTCTGTGGTTCCCAGATGCGTTTGGTCTGCGCTTCGAGGAACCCCTGGTTGGTCGGTTCGACTTTCCACATCTCAAATCTGCGAATCGTCGTCGGCGCGCCGATGGTGAACCCATGCAGCGCCAGCTTGCCCGCCGATTCGGGGTACGTGGCCAGCAGGGCTTGCCGATCGTTGACAAAGACTTCCACCAGGAAGCGATCGACGAAGATTCGCAGGACCAGATCTTCACCCGCAGGGAGGTCGGCGACGGCGAACGGCGCTTCCGTCGTCCCCAGACGCAGAGTGCCGGTTTCCGGCCGAATCGTCAGCGGCAGGCCACCCCCCTTCCCGTCCGCAAACAGAGTCAGACCGAACAGTTTGCGATCGGCCTCGGCACGTGGAATCGTCAGTCTCAGTTCGACCGATTCACCGGGCAGATCGGCGAGTTTTGTCCCGACTGGTGACCGCTGCGCGGGCAAGTCGGCCGCGACATCCTTGATGACTACATTCTCCTGCACGACCGGTTGTCGCCGTTGTTTCTCGAGTTCGCGCAACGGGCGGATCCGCAGCGTACCATCGGCGGGGACTTCGAGTTCCCGGGGGAGCGACTGCATTGTCAGACGGCTCATGGTGCCGTCGTTGCGATCGACACTGGCCAGCCAGGCCCACATGACACGTCGACCATCGGGAGTGAGCACACTTTCGGGAGCGAAGAAGTCAACCCGC
>JAFEBR010000478.1 GCA_018242565.1 Planctomycetota bacterium
GATCCCCCAGACAACGATGCTGGGGGATCTTTGCGTTCCACCGATCTTCGCGACTTGCCCGATTGGGCAGAGTGCCTGTTACGCGCCAAATTTCTCGAGTCGGCCCGCGTGCGCCATGGCCAGGCTCATCAGATATTTCGCCGGGAATTGTCCCAGGCCTCCCGTCAGACACTGCGCTTCGCCGAAGCTGGTGCAGGCATCGGTTCGGCACATGGCGGCCGAGATCAGAACCGGCACCGGATGCCAGCTATGCGATTTCATCTTGCTGGGGGTGCTGTGATCACCCGTGACGATGAGGACATCGGGTTTGAGTTTTGTGATGTTGGGAATTGCCGCATCGAGTTGTTCGATGCGTTCGACCTTCGCCGCGAAGTTGCCGTCTTCGCCGGTTGAATCGGTGTACTTGTAGTGCATGAAGAAGAAGTCGTAATCGTTCCAGGCCTGGGCGAGGCGGCTGCACTGGTCGTCGATCGTCTGACCGGCATCCAGCACTTGCATGCTGACCAGACGCGCGAGACCCCGGTACATCGGGTAGACGGCGATCGCTGCAGCTCGCAATCCGTACACTTCTTCAAAGGTCGGAATCTGCGGTTTCTTGTCGATGCCGCGCATCGTGAAGAAGTTCGCCGGGGCATCGTTTTTCAAGACTTCGCGAGCCTGCTTCAAAAATTCGGCGGCGATTTCGGCGGTTTTTTTGGATGGGGCGTCATTTCCCACGGGAGCCAGCGGGGGCACGCCGGTCTTTTGCGGGTCGGTGTCTTCGACATCGCCACCCAGACCCGGTGCGCGAAAAACGACAACCAACCGGTATTCCTTCACGGGACGGACGAAGATTTCAACTCCCGGGATCTTGATCTGGTCGAGCTTGGCACAGAGTTTCGCACCGATCTCACTGGCGATGCGGCCCGCGCGGCGGTCGGTGATGATGCCCTGGGCGTCGAGCGTACAGAAGTTCCCGCGAATTGCGACGTCGTTCGGGCCGAGATCAAAGTCGATTCCCAGCGCCTCGAGTACACCGCGACCGATTTGGAATTGGAGCGGGTCGTATCCGAACAGGCCCAGGTGCCCCGGACCGCTCCCCGGCGTGATCCCGGGCAGTACGGGCGTGCTGAGGCCCAGAGTGCCGCCGGTCGCCAGAGCATCGAGATTCGGTGTGAGTGCCGTTTCCAGTTCGGTTTTTCCACCGGGCTGGAGCGGGAGTCCCCCCAGACCGTCGGCCACCAGCAAGACGATTTTGCTGTAGTTCTTCACCTGCAACTGTTTCATCAAATCGTGGAGTTCCATCGTAAATCTGTCTCAAGAAGGGCGGGTCTTTTCAGGTCAGCGACCGAGATCGCTCACAGTCCGGGAGTGTATCCGGTGGGCCCGGTTTGTCGCAGCGTTCCGCAGAGATTTTTCCAAAATCGAGACCCGATTCGGAACGCATAAACCCCCTGAAATCGGTAGTTCCGGGTGATCAGGGCTTGTCGATTGCCGTCGGGGGCGACGCCGACCTGGAACCGATTATTTGCGAAAAATCACGGTTTTTGCCGGGGGATACAGGGCTGGCGATCTGCGGGTTGGCCCCGGTGCATGCCAAACCGGTGGCGGACGACCGGTCGATTCAAGATGGCCGCAGATTGACCGAAACGGTTCCCTTACGCGCTGCGGCGCTGCGGTTCGCTGGCCGCAATCATTTTGCCCGGCAAGGAGAGGCGGTTCATACTCGCGTGTTCACGGGCAGTCTGTGTGAGGACTGCCACCGTTTCCCGGGCACAATCCAACCAGGTGGAGGGCTCACGCAAGAGGCGGGGCGGTGTGGTGTCGTGCAGGGCCCGTTCCAACGCCGTGGCGTCGGCGAAATCAATGCGGTACGCATCGGGGACTCCGATCTCTGCGAAGACATCCAGTTGCGATGTGATCATCTTCCGTTCCAGCATCGCCGCCTCAATCACCGGGATTCCGAAGCCCTCACATCGACTGGGAAAAACCAGGCTTTCGGCACCACGCATCAGGCTCAGGACCGTCCCGTAAGAGACATAGCCCAGGTGGAGGACAATCTCCTGCAGCGACAGGCTCTGGATCTCTTTTTCCAGTTGAGGCCAATGCTTCGACTTGGCCCCGGTTAACACGAGTCGATAGGGAAACCGCCCCTGATCTCTCAACCTGGCGATCGAGCGAAACAGGAGTTGGTGGTTCTTGTGGGGCAGTGTGACGGCCGGGTAGTACAGGTACGGACCGCTCACCAGATCACTGGGAGTGATCTTATCCGGTGACAACTGGCGGATGCCGTGCCAGACAACCTCGATTCGCTGGGGATCACAACCGTAGTGCTCGATGACGGATCGTTTGGTCACTTCAGAGACGGCGATCACCCGATCCGCATTGGCGACGGCCGCAGGATACGTTCGGTTACGGAACCAGTGTTGTAGCCGGGAGCAATACGTGGGAAATGTCAGGTGATACAGATCGTGGATGATCACCACCGACGCGCAGGGAGCGCGTTTGGGGAACATGGACTGCTGCGGATAAAGGATCGCGTCGGGTTCGACATCGGCAATGATGCGTTCAATGGATGTCGCATGAAAATTCGCAAAGGCCGCCTCCATAAATCGGAGGGCGGCGATGCGACGCAAAGAATGCGGGACGGAAACCACTCGCAACGGTGAATCGGCAAAGACGCCAGCGACTTCCTGCGGAACGAGCAACACGATTTCGGTGTCGTCCGCCAATTGCGGAAGGTGGGCGATTAATTCCCGGAGATACGTTTCTGTGCCACCGATC
>JAFEBR010000047.1 GCA_018242565.1 Planctomycetota bacterium
GGTCTTTTCAATTTCAAAAGACGACCAGGCGTGCAAAATCGAGGTCGTGCTGCGCTGGACCGAATCGACCGACGAAGAGATTCGCAGTTACGTCAACGGCATCCGTACACACGCCGGGGGGACCCACGAAAACGGCCTGAAATCCGCCATCGTGCGGGCCGTCAAAAACCACATGGAAGTGCACGACATCAGCCCGAAAGGGGTGTCGATCACAGCCGAAGACATCCGCGAAGGGGTCGTTGCCATTCTGTCGGTGTTTTTGGGCGAGCCGATGTTTCAGGGGCAGACCAAAGAACGTCTCAACAATCCCGAGACCACCGCGCAAGTGGAAAGTCTGGCCCGTCCAGCGCTCGAGAATTGGTTCAATTCGAACCCCACTCTGGCAGACGCCGTGATTGGCCGTATCGTTCTGGCCGCCCGGGCCCGCCTGGCCAGTCGCGATGCGGCGACCGATGTCCGGCGTAAAACTCCCTCGACACGACGCAACGCGCTGCCCGGAAAACTGATTGACTGTCGATCGACCAAGCCGGAAGAATCGGAATTGTTCATCGTCGAAGGGGATTCGGCCGGCGGCAGTACGGCCCAGGGGCGCGACAGTCGGATTCAGGCGGTGCTTCCGCTCCGTGGAAAAATTCTGAACACTGAATCGCTGCCGACCAGCAAGGCGCTCGACAACCAGGAATTGAAAGACCTGGTCGAAACGCTGGGCACGGGCGTCGGAGCGAATTTCGATATTCGCGGCCTGCGCTACCATCGTGTCATCCTGCTGATGGATGCCGACAGCGACGGCAACCACATCATGACCTTGCTGCTCGCCTTTTTCTTCCGACACATGCGTGAACTGATTCGCGGCGGACACGTGTTTCTGGCGCAGCCCCCGCTGTACCGCATCGCCGTCGGCAAAGACATTCATTACGCGCTGAATGACGCCGCGAAAGAAGAAATCATCGCCTCGCTTTCGGCCAATCGAAAATATGAAATCAGCCGGTTCAAGGGACTCGGGGAAATGCCCTGGAAGTACCTGAAAGAAACCACGCTGAGCCCCGACTCGCGAATTCTCTTACGCGTTGATATTGAGGCTCAACTCGAAGCCGACAAGACGTTTCAGCAACTTCTGGGCAAAGATGCCGCGCAGCGTTACGAAGTCATCATGAACGAGGCCAATCTCGTGGAAGACCTCGACATTTAGATTTGACGCCCGGCCGGCGCGCGGCCCGGTGACGACGGTCTAGCCGATGCCCACAGGCTGCAGCGGACACTTGTGAACCACAAATGAAATCGGTTCACCAGTGCCAAAGATCACTTTCACGGTGCGCCATTTTCCCTGGCCTTCGGCCTCGACAACTTTTCCCAGCCCGAATTGCGGATGACGAACCTGGCCGCCGACGACAAACGTTTTGTCGCCGACGCCTGCCTGGTCCGACCGATTCAGCAGATCGGCACCGGTGGTCAGCAACCCAGCCCGCGTCAGCCCGGCGATTCCCAGATTGGTGGGAAAATGCGGTTTCGAGGGCTCGACGGGAACCTGCCGGACGTGATCTGCAAACGGATCCGCCCGGAATGCCGGGGCCACGACGTCAAAATCCCCACCACCGAGATTCATCTCGGCCAGGAACCGGCTGGGAGGACTGGGAATGTCCTTGCCGTGCAGTGTGCGAATCGAAGCCCGGGTCAGAAACAGGCGTTGCTCGGCGCGGGTGATCCCCACAAACAGCAATCGCCGCTCTTCTTCCATTTCGTTGAGCGAACCATCGCGGGTCGCCCGATCGTGCGGCAGCAATCCTTCTTCCACAGCGACAATGTGGACCACGGGGAATTCCAGGCCTTTGGCGGCGTGCAGGGTCATCAGCGTGACCTGGCCGGCCGTGGCGTCAATCGCGTCGGTATCGGCGACCAGTGCCGTTTCTTCCAGAAAGCCCTGCAAAGTCGGATCGTCGGCGTGGGCCTCGTCGTACTGTCGAGCGGCCGTTCGCAACTCATCGATGTTGGCAGCACGCTGCACGTCGGTTTCGAGTGAACTGTTGCGGAATTCGGCCCCGTAGCGGGTCCGGTCGAGGACGGCCGCCAGCAGATTTGAGACCGAACCATAACAGGCATTCGAGAATTCGTGTATCAAATCTCCGAATCGACGCAAGGCGGTGATCGCCCGGGCCTTCAGGCCCGGGAATTCTGCCGCCCGGCGACAGGCTTCCAGCAAGGTCAGGTTCGAATGATCGGCCCAGGCCGATAATTTCGAGAGCGTCGTCTTCCCAATGCCGCGCACCGGAGAATTCACGACCCGCAAAAAGGCCGACCGATCCGCCGGGTTGTGAATCAATCGCAGGTAGCACAGCAGATCCTTCACCTCGGCACGTTCGTAAAACGCGACGCCGGCAGCCACCTGGTAGGGAATTCGCAACCGCGTCAGGGCCCGCTCCAATTCACGGGAAATCGAGTTCACCCGGTAGAACACGGCAAAATCGGACCACGGGCGCTGCTCGTCCTGCGCCAGTTGCGAAATCTGCGCCGCCACCGCATGGGCTTCAACGGAGTGGGTGTCGAAACACTGGCACTCGACCGGCGCACCCGACGCATTGTCGGTGAACAACGACTTCTGTTTGCGTTTGGTGTTATGCGAGATCAGGGTGTCGGCCAGCCGCAGAATCTCAGGCGTGCTGCGATAATTCTGTTCCAGGCGAATGACGTGCGCGTCGGGAAAATCCTGCTCAAACCGCAGGATGTTGCCGATTTCCGCCCCACGCCACCCATAAATCGACTGATCCGGATCGCCCGTGGCGCACAGGTTCGGATAATCATGCGAGAGGGCCCGCACGATCTGGTACTGCGGCAGGTTCGTGTCCTGGTACTCATCGACCATCACGTAACGAAATCGATGATCGAGTTCGGCACGGATTTCTTCATTCTCCGAGAGCAGACGGCACACGTGCATGAGCAGGTCGTCAAAATCAACCGCGTTCGCCTTGAGCAGTTGCTGCTGATACACCGGATACACCTTGGCCACCAGCTGGTCGAGGCGATTTCCGTAATGATCCTGGCTCGCCGTCAGAAAATCATCGGGCGACTGCAGGTGAAACTTCGCCCGGCTGATGCGGTGCAGGATGGCCCCGGGCTTGTAGTGCTGCGAGTCAATGTCGAGGTCAGAGAGAATGTTACGAATCAGCGAGGCCTGATCTGTCGTATCGATGATCGTAAAATTCGGAGCCAGGCCGACCGCAGCGGCGTCGCGTCGCAGCAATCGTGCGCATAAGCGATGAAACGTGCTGACCCAGATCTGTCGGCCGGGCAATAATTGCGACACGCGGGTCGCCATTTCGCCGGCGGCCTTGTTGGTGAAGGTGATCGCGAGAATCTGTCCCGGCGCCACACCCGCCTCGATCAAACGGACGATTCGCCGGGTGATGACCCGGGTCTTCCCCGACCCGGGGCCCGCCAGCACGAGGAGGGGCCCCTCGATGTGGTTGACAGCTTCCTGCTGACTGGGATTGAGGTCGTGAACTGACATAAGGGATCGCCGCCGTGCTGAAGACTTTTGGACATTTTAATTCTCCAACCCGGATTCCGAAAGCCGCGGAGGTGGCAAATTGCGACACTCGAAATTCCATGTCGTCTGACTGTTCAGCGGCGACAGATCGGTTTGTTGAAATTCTCGTAAAACTCTGTAAATTCCGTGGTGCTCGTTTGGCTCGTTCGTCTCACAGCGAACATTTCGGACCAGCAGTCTGCCATCGATACGGTACCGAATTGTCTCAAGTCAGCGGACGCAAGAATCGGCGAACGCCGCCATTCACGGAGAGAACAAATTGAGTCAAACGACATCGAAGAGTTCTCGTTACCACTCGATGGACATCTGGCGGGGGCTCGCCTGCCTGATGATTGTGATCCTGCACTCGGGGCATTTTGCCTATCAGGCTGCTGAAGACGGGCCGGGTGCTGCACCGCTTATCCTCGCGATCCTGTCACGCCTCAGTGTTGGGGTGCCGATTTTTTTCGTCATCAGCGGATATTGTATTTCAGCCACAACAGAATCGAACGCCAGCAAGCGTGGTTGGCGAAGTTTTTTCTACCGCCGATTTCGTCGAATCTATCCGCCTTACTGGATCGTGGCCTGCCTGGCGCTACTTTTGACAACGGGCCTGTCGATCATCGGTCAGTCCGATTTGTTTTCTTCAGAGTACGGTTATTTCCCGCCGCCTGAATCACTCTCTTTATCACAATGGATCGGAAATATCACGCTGACCGAAACATGGAGGCCTCATGTTTTCGGCGGCCCTGAGCTCAAAATTCTGGGAATTGCCTGGACACTCTGTTACGAGGAACAGTTCTATTTTGTTTGCGGACTGCTTTTACTGCTTAAGCCAGAGAGATTCTTTTCGGGGGCGGTGTTCGTCTCAGTTGGCACACTGATCTGCACGGTTCTTTTTCAAGAACAGATCAGTGGATTTTTTTTTGATGGGCGGTGGCTCCTGTTTGCGATCGGAATCCTGGTTTATTATTTCCTGAATCACAACAAATCCAGAGCGACGGCGATCGTGATATTCCTGGCTATGATCGTACTCACGGGCTTGGTTCGATATTGGCCGCCGCTTGCAGCGCTGGGTGAAAGTTCAATTGCGAGAGAGCGCAAGTTCGAGCTGTTTGTTGCAGCTCTGTTCGGTGGCATCCTTGTCGCACTGCATCCCTGGGACATCGCCATTGCAAAAAGCAAGGTGCTGCAACCGCTCTCGATCTGTGGCCAGATGTGCTACAGCTTGTATTTGATCCACTGGCCAATCTCGGTGCTTGTTTCCGGTTGGATGTACAAATCTGTGACCCAGACTTTTTGGGGAACTGTTCTCGTAAGCACGCCGCTTTCGATCGCTCTGTCCTTAGCCGCTGGCTGGTTGTTTCACATCGCAATTGAACGCAGGTTTTTGAATTCTCCAGTCGGACCCGCCGCGGTCACCAACAAGAATCAGGCGAAGATCGAATTGCCCACTGCGTAGTTGTTTGCGTGAGCCATTTTTACGTCGAGCAACTGGCTTGAGATTTCAGAAAGCTCCCGCTGAGCATCTCGGAAAATCCAGCCATCGATCAGTGAACTGATGTTGAATGAGGAGCTCGTACGGCCTGAATTCGAAAGCGGACTGGCTCACTCAAACAGGTCCTGGTCGAGAATTGACCGACCGACCTCACCGGTCGCCGTGCGCAGTACCACTTCACTGTTTGCGTTTGGACATCTGGGGCCTGCCTGCCTGAAC
>JAFEBR010000479.1 GCA_018242565.1 Planctomycetota bacterium
CCAGCCGGCGGGGAATTCGGTCGTATACCATCAATTCACTCGGGCAACTGACCCGGCAGCGAAACCCCGAGGTCAAGGTGACGAGGCCGTTGCCGGCCAGCCACACCGATCAACTTCAGGGAGATTACCGCCATCAGCCCGTGGACGACGTCGCGCATCGGCTCGGGTCCCTGCTGACCGAAAAGCAGTTGAAACGTTATCGCACGGCACGACGGCGGATTCGCAGCTACTTCGGATCGGCCGCGGCCATCAACCAGGTTTCGGTTACCGTCGGTGCCAGGCCGACTTCGTTGGGTTTGCTGTGCGGGTTCGTGATTCAGGTGGCCGGGAACAACGATCGACAGAAAGGCTTGCATGCCAGCGAAGGTTATTGTTTCCCTGCCGGAGGCGAAGCCGACCCGGCGGTGCCCCTCATCCACGTTCTGCGCGACCTGCACATGCTGCAACTTGAGCAGGTCCGCGCGGACCTGTTTGTCATCCCTCCGGCAGCACTCGAATTGTGTCAACTCCTGATGGCGGCACCGCCGCCTGTGCCATTGGATCCGCTGGTCGGCGCTTTAGAACGGTTGTTGCGCGCGACGCCTCGGCTGTCGGTGAACCCCTGCGTTAAGGGCCGCTTCTACGACAGCATGCAGAAAAAACTGTTGCAACTGGAACGCAACCCGGCTGACGAGGTGACGCGGGTCGACTTTGCGAAAATCGCCCGTTGCATGGCAGACAATTCCGTCACGACACCGGCGGTCGATGACAGCGAGTTTTGACGACCTGTGACTGGCCTCACGCGAGGCTGTCTGACGGCAAGCGGTCGTGTTTTTTCGCGGATTGCCAGATGATACCCGGCGAACGGATCTCGCCATCGGTACGTTCGCCAAACAAACCGGTAGCAGTTATGATCCGAAATCCACATTTGTTCCCGCCGATTTTCAGGATTTTCCATGCGCCACAATCGACTTCGCGAACTTCTCAAAGCCGACCAACCCAGCCTCGGAACGCACATTCACAGTTCCTGGCCCACGATCATTGAACTGGTCGGCCACTCGGGGATGTTCGATTACGTCGAATTCGTGGGGGAATACGCGCCGTATGATCTCTATGCCCTCGAGAACATCGGCCGGGCCGTGGATCTGTTTCCACACATGACGGCGATGATGAAAATCGAGCAGGAACCGCGAACGTATCTCACGATTCGGTCGATCGGTTCGGGGATACAGAACGTGCTGTTCGCCGACCCGCGGACAAAAGAAGATGTCGAAGAATGCGTACGGGCCGTGCGTGCCGAGACGCCGACGGCCCGGGGCCGACATGGTGTGGGCATGCGCCGCGACGTGGGGTTCGTCCTGGAACCGGGCACCCCCGCCTTCGCGACGGCACTCGACGACGCGGTGATCGCCCTGATGATCGAGAAAGTTCCGGCGGTCGAGAATCTGGAATCGCTGTTGTCGGTGAAGGGGGTCGATATGGTGCAGTTCGGGCCCGCCGACTACTCGATGAACCTGGGGCTGGTCGGCCAGTTCAACCATCCGCAGGTCCTGGAAGCGGAGAAGTACGTGATTGAGACGGCTCTGAAGATGGGTATCGCCCCACGAGCCGAAATTTCCCGCCCCGAAGAGGCGGCCCGGTACCTCGACATGGGGGTCAAGCACTTCTGCATCGGGACCGACGTCAGCATTCTCTTCAACTGGTTCCGCGACGCGGGTAAGACGATGAACCAACTGGTGAAACGCGAACCCCCGGCTGGCGACGCCACCGTCAAATCGGGATACCGCTCCTGATTCACCGGTGTCTCGGTTGCCACTGGTCCGTTTCAGACTGCCCATAGCATTCCCTGTACGCATTTTCCGTAAACTGGGAGTTTCTTTGCGTATGGGATAAAAGTTTTTTGGAGGTCGCGGCCCAGAATTGTCGATCAAAAGCGAGCGTCGGCAGTGTCCGCTCAGGTGAACAAACCGGGCTGGGGCAGCAGTCCGACCGGAATGGAATCCTCGCGCCTATGAACCGTCACGATGACACGTCGTCAAAATACTGCGTAATCGGGGCCGGTGCTGCGGGTTTGACGGTCTGCCGCGCGCTGCGGCAACACGGGATTCCGTTCGACTGCTACGAACGTGAACACGATGTTGGGGGCATCTTTCTTTACGGTCAGCCCAACAGCAGCCTGTACCAGTCCACGCATCTGCTGTCGTCGAAGTCGACGACCGAGTATCCCGATTTTCCTATGCCGGCCGACTACCCGCCTTGCCCGCATCACAGCCTGGTTCTTGAGTATTTCCGGTCGTACGCCCGGCATTTCCAGTTATACGACCAGATCCGCTTCCAGACGGGAGTTGAGCAGTTGATCCCCTCGTCCACAGGTTGGTCGGTCCGACTGGCAGGGGAACGGGCACGAAGTTACCGGGGAGTGGTGATCGCCAACGGGCACTACTGGGATCCGGTCTGGCCTGATTTTCGCGGCAAGTTCTCGGGTACGCTGCTGCATTCCAAGCAATATAAGACGCCTGACGTTCTACTCGGAAAGCGGGTGCTCGTGATCGGGGCGGGGAATTCTGCGTGTGATATTGCCGCCGAGGCGGTCTCTGTCGCGAAGCGGGTTGTCCTTAGTATCCGACGTCCCGTCCACTTCCTCCCCAAGTTGAGTTTCGGAAAAACGGGCGACGCGACTGCGCAGCAGTTGATTCGCTGGGGGATGCCGCTGTGGATGCTGAGAATTCTCTCAGAATTGGGGGCGCGCGTGATCAACGGCCGCCCTCAAGACCTGGGAATGGGGGTTCCTGACCACCGCATCTTTGAATCGAGCGTGACGGTGAGCACACTGGTTCCCTATCACGTTCGCCACGGGGATATCACGATCAAGCCGGGGGTGGATGAACTGGAAGGGTCATCCGTCCGGTTTGCCGACGGATCCACAGAACCGTTCGATGTCATCGTGTGTGCGACAGGATTCAGAGTTTCGTTTCCGTTTATCGACCATCGCGAGTTGAACGGACCCGCCGGGTCGCCGCGCCTCTATCTGCATCAATTTCATCCGCATCGCAACGATCTTTCCGTGGTTGGGCTGTTTCAGTCGGCGACGGGGGGGCATTGGGGGCTAATGCACTACCAGGCCCAACTTCTGGCCAGATTGCTGGCGGCTCAGGCGGCGGGTGCGAATCTCGATTGGTTTGATCGGCTGCGCAATCAGACTGCCCCCGATTTGAAGGGGGGCTTTGCCACGCACGATTCCGAGCGCCATCAGTACATCGTCGAACCGGTGCGGTTCGAACGGCATCTCACCCGGCTGATTGGCGAATTTGATCGGCGGTACGGTCAACCTGCCGTCACCTCAGCACCCTCCGCGCCTCTCGCGGCCCAGCGAAACGCAGCCTGACATGTCCACCCGTATCTTGGTAACAGGTTCGTGCACCTTCTTCGCTGCACGGTTGATCCATGATCTCGGTCGTCGCGGCGCAATCGTCACTGCGGCTGACAGCCTGCCCATCTCCGCAGGTAAGGCCTCAAAGTATGTGTCTCACCGTCTGCGCGTGCCGAAGCTGAGCGAAGATCCCGGCGGCTATCTGGAGGCCATCGTCACGGAACTGCGTCGCCGACCGTACGATCTCTTGCTGCCTACGTTTGAAGAAGCGCTGCTGCTGGCCGAATACCAGGATGAATTGCGGTCGCACGCGCGGTTGCTGCTGCCGGACTTCTCGACCATGTACCAGTTGCATCATAAGCCCAGCCTGCATGGACTGTGCACGAAGCTCGATCTTCCCACTCCGCCGACCATGGTCATTGACCATGCGGATCAATTGTCAGCGGTCTCGGCACACCTGAAATTCCCCGTCGTTTTGAAACTGCCGGCAGCCAATAATGCCGTCGGCAGAACGTTTTGCGACGACAAGGCCGAGTTGCTGCGCCGATTCGATTCGTTGGCGGCGGAACAGAAAGCACGAGGCGGAGAGAGCCCCTTCGTCCAGCAGAAGATTCGGGGCCAGATGATCTGCACCCTGTCGTACTGTTTGAAAGGCCGCAAACTTGCCGAAGTCGTCTATCGGACGGCGCGCATGTTTCCGGAAGCCGGTGGTACGGCGGCACATCGGGAGTCGATTGTGCATCCGCGAATTTCACAAATCGCCGAGCAGCTGATTTCAGCCACCCAATGGACGGGATTTCTTGGTCTCGATTTTCTGATCGATGAAGAGACGCAGATCCCGTACCTGATCGATGCCAACACGCGTGCAAATCCGGCAATTCATCTGGGATTTTGTGCCGGAGTTGATTGGTCGCGGATTATCCTCGATCTGGCTGCCGACCGATTTCCCGAAGTCCAATCGGCGCGTGCGGGGGTCAATGTGCATACACTGCTCATTGACCTCTCTTGGCTGTTGGAGGGCATGTTGGCTCGAGCGGGCGGCCTGAAAGGCCTTCCGGCTCGCTGCTGGCAAATGCTGTTTCCAGGCTGGCCGGTTCACTCTCGCGACGACTTGTTGGGAATTGGTGAGCTGGCAGCGGCGGCGGTGGTCGGCGGACAAGCCGTTTATGCCGGTCTGAAGTCATTGATTACAGGCCGACAAACGGGGCACCTGCTGTTAGAGCATGCCAATTATGATCCGGCGTCAGCGGCGGCGTATCGAGCGCGAGGCAACTCCGGGCGTTCCAC
>JAFEBR010000480.1 GCA_018242565.1 Planctomycetota bacterium
CTAAAATCCGGACAGGAACGAGAACACGTTCCCAAAGTGCAGGGTTGATTCGGTCCTTGACCGATTTTTCGTGGCGGAACATGAAGGCGTTCTTAATCGTCTGGCAACCGTTTAGAACGAAGGGATCACGGAGTCGAACACTATCACCATCGACTACCGCCCGTCTGGCAAAGATTGTGATTCCATTGTGAAACGCGGCGAATCTTTCCGGCACCACTTTCTCTTCGATGCACATTTCCTTCAGAGTCGAGCGCATCTTACCAGCTGGCCCCTTATCAGTATTTTTCTTCGAATTCAGAAAATAGCGAACATTCTTTGAAAACAACCCATCCCGACGAACCCGGTATAGATCGACGAGAGTTGCCAATTGGCCGATCCCGGTAATCATCCGGCAATCGTCACCTGCAGAGAACGCATGGGTACCCTGGAAGCGCAGAACAGTTTCCTCGGGCGGTACAACGATGATCCCGCCGTCAAGGCCAGCAGGTCCCACCTGCACGATATGGCATCGATGATTGGGTACTTCTATTTGAGCTGCCTCAGACAGCTTCAACATATCCTCGCTGACTTTGTTAACGAGGATTATCTCGTCCAACTCGCACAGGTGAACAACTTGAAGCTCGATCGATAGCTCTGCACGGTGCTCTTGCGACAGGCGATTTAGCGCGGCCCGGAGGTTTACCAGGACCATATTCTGGATCGGTGCTTCGGTCCCAATGCCTTCGAATGACCGAGCCACCTCCGGAAGGACTCGTTGCAATTCCTTGAAACCGCTCCTGATTAGCTGGATTCCGTCCGTAAACTTCGTCTGCACGAGAATGAGTTTCGAGTCTTCAAGGTGGTAGGCGTCAATCCCAAAATCGTAGTTGCCGTCCGAACTCTGGGAGAACGCGCTCACCAATGGAACGTGATACCGCTGGTGCAGATACCAGGGCGCGAAGCAATGTTCAACCGCGCCGACAAAACCGTGCTGTTCCCGAAGCTGTTTTACGGACTGCCGAATCAACGCTGGATTCATTCCTCAATTTCCTATCTTGGTAGTATGACTCTCGGGTCCACACGCCCTCGGCGAAGATTGTTCGGTTGCCTGACCCAAATGTAATGAAACTGTCCTTGCCAGATTATACATGGGGACTCAGCATCGTTACAGGATACGTCTCACTCCTGCGCCTGCCCAAATGTTGCCTGGAATTGCAGTTACTGCGGTCGGGGGCGTTTGCTGAGGGCTGGTGACCGGGATTTTGGGTGGGGGCGGTGCGCTGACAAGTTGAAAACTTGTCCCACGGGTTGTTGTCGTAGGCGATGAGACGTGCATCCCCCCCTGCGGTAGGGGGGGATTTGTCGTGGCTGGTGGTGGGGGCGGTGTAACGTGTGTAGCGGACAGCAGGGTACGCGGCGTAGGCTGTGTGAGGCTCGCGACGCGTTACCCAGTTGCCTCGCCGGGGCCGGCTTGCATTTGGGGGCGGGGGGCAGTTTAATCGCAGAGGGCTCTGACAGATGAACTTCAGTATTGGCTGCGTGCGGGTCACTGTCGTTCGGACACGTCGCGCCGCGATTCCGCGGACAGTTCAGGAACCATCACCATGGACGAAACCGTCGATGTCGCCTGCGATATCTGCGGACAGAAATACCAGTTGAGCCCCTCGCGACTCGGGCTGTCGACCCAGTGCCGTGAATGTGGCACGAAATTCCAAGTCCGGGAATATGCCCCTCCGCCAGACCCAGATCAGGTCGAGGCGGGGAATCCCTGGCCCTGGATTCGCGGAGCCGGTGTCACCGCCCTGGTCCTGGCGCTCGTCTCGGGCCTCGCGAGTTTGCCGTTCTATCGGCCGCAACCACGGGTGAATCAGGTGCAGGCCAGTTCGCCCACGGTGAGCAGCAGTCGCCCCACGCAGACAACAGCACCCCGCGGGGCCGTGCAGACTCGGCAGAGTCCGCGACAGAATCCGCGGCCAAATTCACTGCCGGGCCGGGCCACTGGTCAGAGTGGTTTCGCCGCCCAAGGGGTGGCGATCGAACCGACCGCCGAAAGCGGGACGGCGCGACCGCCCGGGCCAGCCAGCACGACGACAGCCGCTTTGACAATCACCAACTGGACCGTCGTGCCCAACTCCCAGCGCCGGTCGCTGCGACTGACAGGCTCGGGTTTCGGAAAAACCAGTGCCGTCCAGACATTGAGGCTGGGGAACCTGATTGACGAGACCTTCCAGATCGTCTCGGATCAGGAATTGGAGGTTTCGTGTTCTGTGCCTCAATCCGAGAATCCCGTGGTGCTTGTGACCACGGCCGATGGCGTGGCGGTGGCCTATGCGAAAACGGCACAAGTCGTCAGTGCCGGCAAATCGGAATTCGGATACCGACAGCAGGACGCCGTGTATCTCGTGCAGTCCGGCGGACAATTGGAATTCCATCAGCCCGCCGTCGTCCTGGTGGAAAAAGGAGGCCAGGTCGCTCCCCGCGCACTGACGTATTGTGCGTTTCTGAAGTCGGGGGCCGTGCTGCAACCACAACCGCAGCGCGTACAGATGGTGGTGGCCGAAGAGGGCTCGAAGCTGCCCCCCAGCCTGGGCACCACAGGCTACCGCCTGATCATGACCAGACAGTTGACGTATTGTTCCCTGCCCCCCCTCGCCGGACGGTAAGCCAGCATGCCACCCACCCCAGTTCGCGACGAACCAACCGACGACGTAGTCTATACCGCCACCCAAAAGCAGATCCTGGCAGGGTTGCACGAACGGCTGGAGGCGACCCCCACGACACTGACGTACCGGCTGGCGCTGCTGGCGGTGGCGGCGGTGAACCTGCTGCTGCCGGTCTTGTACCTGGCGTTGATTTTTCTGGTGGCGTACGCGGTGTACTGGAACTGGCGCTACAACGGCAGTGACCGGGCCGGGGGCTGGATCCTGCACTTCGCCTTGTATCCGCTGGGGCTCGTCACGCTGATTTTTTTGATCAAACCGCTGTTTGCCCGGGATCCGCGCGAATCGGCCCCGCTCAAATTGAAACGGACGGCAGAACCGTTTCTGTTTGAATATGTCGGCGCAATCTGCCAGATCGTCGGGGCCCCGACCCCGTCATCGATTCGACTGGTGTGCGAGCCGAACGCTTCCGCGAGTCTGTCGGGCGGGCTGTGGGGGGTAATCACGGGGCGCATGGATCTGACGATCGGCCTGCCACTCGTGACGGGCATGACCGCCCGACAATTGACCGGCATTCTGGCGCACGAATTCGGGCATTTCGCCCAGCAGGGGGGCATGCGACTGAGCTTCATTGTGAGACACATCAACTGGTGGCTCGTGAAGATCGTCTTTCTGCGAGATGCGTGGGACGAAAAACTGTCGGAGCTGGGACAAGCCCGCGATCCGCGGCTGATCGTGTTCGTGTGGGGGTTGCAATTCTGCATTTTTCTGACCCGTCAACTGCTGTTTGGACTGGTCTGGATGGGGAATGCCATCAGCTTTTACCTGTTGCGGCAGATGGAATTTGATGCCGATCTGTACGAAGCGCGGCTCGTGGGGCACCGGGTGTTCACCTCGAGCTTCACCCGGATGATGGAGCTGGGGATCGCGCATCACATGTCAATGAACGATCTGGGCAGTTTTCACTCTGAGGGACGACTGCCCGACAACCTGCCGGCGCTGATCGCGGCCAACATCAAGCGGATCACACCGGAATTGCGGAAGGAGTTTCTGAAACTGCAGTTGTCGCAGAAAACCGAACTCTTCGACTCGCATCCCTCTGACCGAGAACGCATCGACCGGGCCCGCGGCGCGGGTGCCGTCGGCGTCTTTCAGATCGCGGGCGATCAACCCGACCCGCCGGCGCGGTGCCTGTTCACGCATCTCGATCGTCTGTGCTGCGGGATCACGGTCGACTACTACAAGAAAATGCTGGGACGCGAGTTCAAAAAGTCGCTGGTCCACCCGGTCGGCGAGCTGATTCGACGCCGCGACGCTGAGTTCGCGGCGGGCAAGGCGCTCGATCGCTACTTTCAAGTCCACGTGCCGATCGAACGTCCCCTGCCGCTGGATCAGGATGCCGCCAAACCGCCGGCCAAACCAGCCGAAGCCGCGCGGGACCTGCAAGAGGCGCGCGAACGGATGCTGGGCGCTCTCGCCGAGTACAAAGCACTGCCCGAGCGTTACGACCAGGCCGAGAGTGTGAAGTTTGCCACCAGCGCGGCCTTGATGGTGCTCGATGCCGAACTGAAGTACCGAGGCGCCGACTTCAACCTGCCCGATAATCGGCACGAGACGGCCCGGGGCTATCACAAGCGGGCTGTCGGCGCGGTGCAGCACCTGGCCGGGCGGATGCTGGTGTTTGAAACCGCGGCCTCAGAACGGCTCACCCTCGCGCTACGTCTGCTGCAAGTCCCCAAAGTCGCCGGGGCGATTCCGCAGGGGGATCTCCTGCAGACTGAATGCCAGAGCCTGATCGCCGACGGCCGGTTGATCAGCGAGATGATCGGCGAGCTGCCGGAATTGCAGTCGTTGTTTCGGGGCATCAGTGCGCTGTTGTCGCGGATGAACGACAACAACGCGCCGCGGATCATCGACCAGGTCGTGGGCAGCCTGAGCCGTATGACGGACCAACTGCAGCAGATTCACGACCAGTTGGATGGGCGGCGGTATGCCTTCGATCATGCGGACGGCAAAATGACGCTGCAGCAATTTGTGATTCCGCAGGTCCCCGAAGCGATGGACCTGAGTGGCATCGTCTCGGCGTGCGAACTGCTCACCGAGCGGCTGTTCACGCTGCAGGTGCGAATTTTCTCGCGGTTGGCGCAAGCCGCCGAAAAAGTGGAACAGGTACTGGGGATGCCCCCGTTGCCTGAACCGGTCGATGATAAGACGGGCGACGGCGGTGCGACGGCCAGCCCGGCCCGCACGAAGGACGCTCCGGTCGCGAATCGGCGCTGAGGCCGCACGGCCTGGGGTCAACGGTTGCGGCCCGCGTCAGGCTGCGGCGGTGCGGTCGGCGAGGGGTTCGCCGGTGGCGGTGTACAAAGCCCGTTCCACGAAATGGCATACGAGGTGTTCGAGCGCCAGGTGTGTTTCCTGAATGTGCTGCGTGACGTCGCTGGGTACACACAGAGCGACGTCGGCCAGGTCGCGCAGGCAACCGCGATTCCCCGTGAGCACGATCGTACGCATCTGCCGGCTGCGGGCCAGTTCCACGGCTTTCACGACGTTTTTCGAACTGCCGCTGGTGCTGATGCCCAGCAGCACATCACCCGGCTGACCGAACGCTTCGACCTGTCGGGCGAAAATGCCATCGAAGTGAAAATCGTTGGCGTACGCCGTCAGGAATGACGAATCGGTCGTCAGGGCCAAAGCCGGCAGACCCGGGCGGACGAAATCGCTGGTGAGGCGACTGGTCAACTCGGCGGCCATGTGCTGACAGTCGGCCGCGCTGCCCCCGTTGCCACAGAGCAACAGTTTGCCGCCGTGGCGAAACGCCTCGGCCACGAGATCGGCGGCCGCCAGGATCTGCGGGCCGCACTGTTCGATCGTCAATTGCAGGACGCGAGCCGTCGCCGACAAGTGTGACTGAACGGTCGCCAGACGCGGATCAACACGGGGCTGCATGAGGAAGGACTCGTCGATGTTCACGGGAAAACAAAGGATGGATCAAGACGACAACGAGGCGATTTGTAGCACGCCGCCGCGTTTCGGTCACGAGCAATCTGGGGCCCTGCCGCCGTTGTCTCAGAGCCCGATGGACAAGCAGCGAACCGCGTGCGATAATGACCAGACATTTACGGTTGTCCACCAACGGCATGTCCCTGCGCGGACGATATCATGTCTCGATCTGTGTTTGACGGTCCATTCGAAGCGCTGAAACATCGCGTCCTGATGATCGGTAACATGACGGGCGCCGGTTGGGGGTGTACCGCAGCGGCAGTGATTCTGCTGGGGGCCGTGGGGGTCGACCTGGTCTGGGAACTGCCCACCGCCGGACGCATTCTGGCGCTGGTCAGCGGGCTGATTGCGGCGGTAATACTGCTGGTGTTGTGGTCGCGTGCGGCCCGTCGCAAAACGGCGGGGGTATTACTGGCCCGGCGTCTCGATGAAACGGGGGTGACGGGTGGCGAAATCATGGTCGGTTACGACCTGCAGTCGCTGCCGGGACAGATTGCCCCGCAAGGGGACGCGGTGCAGGCGGGACTGGCGGAATTAGCCGTGACCCGCGCGACGCGGCTGGTCGAGTCCATTCCCCTGGAAAAGGCGGCACCGAACCGACCCTTCCGTTACCCGGCGTATTGTCTGGCGGCGCTGTGCCTGGTGGTCGTGGGGGTGACGATCGCCGTCCCGCGACTGGCGGCGACCGAATGGCTGCGGTTTTTCGATCCGTTCGGAGATCATCCCCCGTTTTCGTACACGCACCTGGCAGTGGAACCGGGTGATATTGAAGTGCGGTATGGGGCGGGACTCGACGTGACGGTTGAGATTTCGGGCCCGCCAGTCGAAGAACTCGACCTGATTCTGCGTTTCGACCTTGATCAGCAAGGCTCGTATCGCGAAGAGATTCTGCCGCTGTTTTCGGAAGGGGTAGGCAAATGGCGGGCGGCGGTGGCTGCCGTCACGGCACCGGGCGTGTATTACGTCAAAGCGCCGGTCACCCGCAGTCGAAGGTTCCGCATTAGCTGCCTGACAATTCCCGACCTGACGGAAGTCACGTTTCGAATCACACCCCCCGCGTACACGGGGGTGGCTGCCTACGAGGGTCCCCTGCCCCCCCAGGGAATTACAGGCCTGGCCGGAACGCGCGTTGACGTGCGGGCCCGCAGCAATCGGCCGTTGTCGCTGGGGACGCTGGAATTGACAGGCGACGATCGCACCGAGCGGGTGACGCTGTCGCCCGCGGCGGACGATGGGACCGCGCACGAAGTGCAGGGATCGTTCACGCTCGAGTACTCGGGCCGTTTCGAATTGCACGTGACCGATGTGGCCGGACAGGAATCGCACGATTCGCTGACGGGCCAACTGACGGTTGTGCCCGACGAAGCCCCCGTTGTGCGCATGATCGAGCCGATTGCCAAATCACTGGCGACACCGACGACCGAACTGCCGATCGTCGTTGCCGCCGAAGACGATTATGGAGTGGCCGGCGTGCAACTCTATCGCAGCATTAATGACGAGCCGCTGGAACCGATCGAATTCACCACGGCCGCTCCGCCGGAACGGCGAGAGGAAGTTCCCTTGAAGGTGCCTTTGGAGCAACTGGGGCTGAAACCGGGAGATATCCTGAAGCTGTTTGCCCGGGCCGTCGACAATGATCCGGCGGGAGCCAAGGGGACCGACAGTGAAGTCGCGGTGGTGCAGATCATTACAGAAGAAGAGCTCGAGCAGTTGATCCGCACCCGCGAAGGGCTCGAATCACTGCTCTCGAAATACCAGGAAGCGCAACGCCGACTGGAAGCTCTGCAGGAGGAAGCCGAGCAACTCCGCAAACAGATCGAAAAACGCGATCCGAGCGGGGAGCTCTCGGCGGAAGAACGGGCCGAGATGGAACGCTTCTCCCAGCGCATCGCCGAGGAAGCGGAGGCGATCGCGAAATCCGCCGAAAAGGTGTTGCCCTACGATATCGACCAGGCGTTGAACGAAGAGCTCGAACGGCTGGTCAAGCGGATGCAGGAAACGGCGGACGAATTGCAGGCCGCCGCGGGGCAACCGGCGCTGGAAGCCGGTGCCGCCTCTCGGGCGCTGGCCCAGGCGCAAGACAACCTCGCGGGCGAAAAGCAGGAACTGCAGACGGACATCAATGAACCGCTCGACAAGCTGGCCTCGTTGTATCCGCTGTTTGAAGATGAAGCCCGGTTTGGCGATCTGGCACGCCAACAACGGGAAATCGCCGATCACCTCGCCTCGCTGCGGAACGAAAAACAAGCCGCGGACCCGGCGACCAAAGCCCGGATGCGCGAACTCGAAGATGCCCAGAAAGAGAACCGCGAAGCGCTGGAACAACTGCTGAACGAGATCGAATCGCACGCGGCCCGGCTGCCCGAAGACGATCCGCAGTCGCAGGAACTGGCCGCAAGTGCGCGGGAATTCGCCCAGTCGGTGAAGCAGAGTGAGGCCTGCCCGCAGATGTCGGCCGCCGAACAGGGGTTGCAAAAATTCTCCGGCAACGAGGGGCACTCGGCGGCAAAAGACGCCTCGGAAACCATGGATTCGTTTTTGTCTCAATGCGAGGGGATGGGACAGCAGGCGGGGCAGGCGTGTCAGAACCTGAAGTTCAAGCCGGGCCGGGGTGCGGCCGGTGAAACGTTGTCGCAGATGCTGGCCGATTCGGGACGAAAACGGAGTCAGCAGCCGGGGCAGAACGCGGGAAAAAGCTCGGGCACGGGCCGTATGGGTCCGGGAGGCGAGTCGGGAAACACGCCGAGTTCATTGGAAAACGTGGGGCTGTACGGCAAGACTCCCGCCCGGGGTAACCCGCAACCGTCGCGGCACAAAGGCCGGGATGGCGCCCCCACGATTGGCGGCAGTTATCGCGCCGACGAGGGACCGCAGGCTGCCAGCCGACTCGATCCGCACGGCATGCTGCGGGCTTCGGGCACCAGCCCGGCGGCCGTACCGGCGAAGTATCGCGGACGGGTCGAACGGTATTTTCAGCGAATCGCCGACGAAGCCGGCAGTAAATAGAAAGCATTGGGGAACAGCCATGCGTACAATCGTTCGGCCAACCACCCTGCTGTGTGGACTCGTGTGTGGTGGCGCGGCGCTGCTGCAGGGCGCGCCCCCGGCGACTCCCCCCGCAACCCCGCGGAAACCGATTGTGGAACGTGCGGCGGTGACGGTGCCCGACCCGGCCCAGACCGGAGGCGAATCCCAGAGCATTGTGCAGATTGCCAGTGTCACCTATGCCGGCAACAAGACCAGCAAGTGCTTTTCGGACCATTTTCTGGCGAAGGCCGAGCGCGACTCGGCGATTTCCACCAGCCGACGATTTCACGGCGCCAAACTCGCCACCGACGAATTGTACGCATTCCCTCTGATCATCATGACGGGGGAAGGAGACTTCACGCTGCTCGACAAAGAGCGCGAGAACCTCAGGCGGTTTGTCGAGCGGGGAGGGATGCTGCTGGCCTCGGCGGGGTGTTCGTCGCCCGATTGGGATAAAGCCTTTCGACGGGAAATGGCGCTGATTTTTCCCGCCGAAAGACTGCGGCCGCTGACCATGTCGCATCCGATTTTCCACACGGTGTACGACATCGCCTCGCTGCAGGCGAAAAAGGGAGATCCCAAACCGCTGGAAGGGATTTCGCTGTCGGGTCGTCTGGGAGTGATTTACTCACAAGACGGCCTGAACGACACGCAGCACAGTCAGGGTTGCTGTTGCTGCGGTGGCAATGAAATCACCAATTGTGTCGACGTGAACGTCAACATTCTGGCGTACGCGCTGATGTATTAAGCGCCCCTTGTGACCCCCGGGCATGCGAACGACAGCACGCGACCGTGCCCCTGGAACTGCAGAACGACGTCTCATGCAACGACTCTTTGGCGGGTGGCCAGCCACCGTGGGACTCTGGCTCGTCATCGGCGCGACAGGCTGCTGGAAGCACGATCGGGCGGCAGACACTGCCTCTGCCACGGCGACCGCGGCCCGCCCGCTGGCCATTGTCGTCAGTTGCGACACGGCCGGCTGGATCGTGCCCTGCGGTTGTTCGTCGAAGCAGGCTGGCGGGTTGCCGCGGCGGGCCACCTACGCCCGGCTGGCAGGGGCCGCATCGGACCTGCTGGTGGCCGATGCCGGCGGCGCGCCGGGGGGCACGTCGCCTTACGATCGTTTGAAGTTCGAGTACATCGCGCGGGGTGAGCTGGCGATGGACATCGCGGCGCACAACGTGGGAGCCGCCGAAGCCCGACTGGGGGCGGCGGAACTGCGTCGGCTGAGTGAGACGTGGCATGTGCCGTTTGTCAGCACGAATGTCCGCGACACGCGGGGTGAACGCATTGCGGCGGCCCACCAACTGGTCGAGCGACAGGGAACGCGCGTGGCCATTCTGGGGGTGCTCTCGCCCGGGTACCGTGTGGCGGGGCTGGAAATTGCCAACCCGGCGGAAGCGATCTTGAGCGAGGTGGCCTCATTGCGCGGTCAATTCGACGTGCTGCTGGTCCTGGCGTATCTGCCCGAAGCGGAACTGGAATCGCTGGCCACCCAAATTCCCGAGGCCGATCTGATCGCGGGCGGTCCGACCGGCCAGAGCCGGGCCCCGCAACAGGCCGGGCCGACGCTGTGGGGTTCTGCCACCAATAAGGGAAAATTCCTGCTGCATTTCGAACGCCCGGCGAAGAAAGCGGCGTGGAGCGGGCGGATTGTCGAACTGGGAACCGACTACGCCGACCAGGAGCGGCAACTGGAAAACCTGCAGTCGTTTCGCGAGGAACTGGGGCGCGTCGATTTCACCGCCGACCAGACCTCGTTTGCGCCGGCGTTGCCGGCCCAGACTCCGGCGGATTTTCGGGTGGTCGGCTCAGAGGCGTGCGAAGCGTGCCATGCCGACGACTGTCAGTCGTGGCGTGCGAGCCGACATGGCCGGGCCTGGCTGACGTTGCTCGAAAAAGAATCGCAGGTTGATCCGTACTGTCAGCACTGCCACACGACGGGTTACGGCCTGCCCGGCGGTTTCACATCACTGGCAGCCAGTGGCGACCGGGTGCAGGTGGGTTGCGAGAATTGCCATGGCCCCGCTCAGGCGCATGCCCGGCAGCCCAGTCTGAAAACGCTGTACGACGCGCGCGATCGCTGTGTCGTCTGCCATGACCACGAGAACAGCCCCAAGTTCGATTACGCGTCGTACTGGGAACTGATCGTTCACGGCAAGAAGCCGTAGTTTTCGGCTGGGCCCAGCGCTTGCCGTCCGCGGCAAGGACTGCACCAGCGCGGCTGCTGTGCAGAGCCGACAGGCGGTGCGGGCCGCTTTGGAATTGCCGGGAATCCTGGATTGGGACCTGCGATTTTGGGAGCAAACCAGGCAAGGCAGGCAGCACTGGCAGTCGCATTGGCAAAATAGGCAACCAAAGGCCGGCGATATCGTCTTTACCTAAATTCCAGAATCTGACATCATCCGCGCGGTTTGCCACCGAACTCTGGAGTTGTGGCAGGATCAGGACCAACTTGGCAAGGACGCATTCGCCATGCGGCGATTGATCGCGATGTTAATTGGAATAGCGATCGGTGGGGGACTGGTATTTGCCAGCTTCAACTTCCACTTGGTGCGCACCGACAAATCGTGGCTCCTGGTCCGCAAGAAGCAAGCCGACTGGCATGATGCGTACGTCGACATTCGCGGCTGGAGCAGTCGCGAATGGGGCGAGCACAAAGCGCTGTCGGACAATCTCGTCGCCATGGGCCGGGGAGACCTGGTCCAGCGCTCACTGGCGGACAAATTGTTTCGAGGCTTTCTGGATTCGTTCCGCGAGGCCCCCGCTCCCCCGCGCCATGCGAATCCTCCGGCCCCGTAGGAGTCTGGAATATTGTCGGTCATTACCCCTCCGGAACAAAATTCCCAAATCACTGTCCTTGACTTGAACGGTTCTGACCTGCTCGAACCCGCCGCCATGCCTGCCTCTGACGAATACAACCTCATGGTGGCCCCGCCGCAGTTTCTGGCGGCGGACGCCGGAGGCGTTTCGTGGACGGTGCGGGCCGACGTCGCCCGGGAACTGCTGCCCCGGCTGCGCGATTCGGGATCCGGTCCGGAATTCGAAGGCAAAGGGGAAATCGTCAAAACGGGTCCGCACCGCACGGTTTACCGGCTGCAGTTGCCCAGCGACGAATTCTATCTGAAACACTTTCGGACGTATCACTGGAAAGGGCTGTTGCTCAATCTGGTGCGTCCCACGAAAGCCGAGTCGGAATGGCATGCCGCACTGCGGATCGCCGCGCTCGGCCTGCCCACGTTTGAACCGGTCGCATTAGGCTCAGTCCGCCGCAGGGGACTGGTGGCCGACAGCTTTCTTGTGAGCCGTGGCATTCCCGACGCAATTCCGGTGGACGAATTTGCCGACCAGCATTTGCGTCCGGTGATCGATCATGAGTTGGACCCCGCAGGTGCCGAGAAGCAATGCCGGCTGCGGCAGGCGCTGGCACAGGCGGTGGGAGAATTGTGTGCCCGGCTGCATGTGGCCGGGGTCGAACACGCCGACTTCCATGCAGCGAATATTCTCGTCCGGCTGGAACGCGACGGCACGCCGCGGTTGTGGCTGATCGACTTGCATCGCGTGTACTTCCGCGAGCAACTGACCGACCACCAGCGGTATCGCAATCTGACTTTTCTGCATCAGTTTTTCGCAGGGTTCTCGACGCGGGCCGACCGCCTGCGGTTTTACCAGGCGTATCTGCGCGTGTGGAACGCGGGCCGTCAGTCAGCGACCGGCACGACGAAACCGTCGCGGCGGGTCGACCAGGCGCACGACATCGCCACGCTGGAGAGTTACCTCGAAAGCGGTGCCGAAAAAGGCTGGAAGCGGGCGGACCGCGCCTTCCGGCGAGGCAATCGCCACGTCAAAAAGCTCGACAATTCGCGCAGCCGCTGCCGGGGAGTCGCCGCACTCGACGCCGGCTGGCTGAAAGGCCTGCGAGCGAATCCCGAACAGTTGTTTGGCGGCGAGTCGATCGTCTGGCACAAGCAATCGGCCAAGCACCGGGTGGCGGAAATTCAGGTACCGGCTGCCGCCGGCCCCAGCCTGGGACGCGCCTTCTACAAATGCATCGAACGAGTGGGACTGTGGCGGAACTGGCTGTCGCCGTTTCGCGATGCGCCGGTCCGCAAGGCGTGGGAATTCGGCCATGCCCTGCTGCGCCGGCAGATCGACACGCCCCGCCCTCTGGTGTGCGTGGAAAAATGCGAAGAGCAACCTCGGCGGTCGTATCTGCTGACGGAAGCCGTCCCTGCAACGCTTACAGCGGCTGACTTCCTGCGGCAGACGTGGCCCACGTTATCGCCGGTTGAGCAGCGGCAGTGGGTGACAGTCCACTCGCGGCGACTGGCGGTGCAGATGCGACGCCTGCACGACGCTGGGTTCGATCATCGCGATCTGAAGTTTTCGAATCTGCTCGTGTCGGAAGTCACCGACGATGCCCGGGTCTGGTTTCTCGACCTGGATGGCATGCGACGCTGGAAACGCCTGCCTGACCAGAGAATGGTGCAGAACCTGGCGCGGATCAGCATCAGTGCCCGGGCGCACGGACTGGGGAGCCTGGCCGATCGGGTCCGGTTCCTGAAATGGTACCTGGGCGCGCACCGAGCGGCTGACTGGAAAACCTGGTGGCACCGCATCACAGAGACTTCCGCAAGAAAACTGGCGTTGAATCAGAAACGTGGCAGAGCCATTCACTAACGGCCACGGCCGATCACACTTCCGACAAGACGCCGGAGAGGCCCGTGCCGCGGTGCCGGTCTGCACGCAGCGTGCGGAGGCCCCGCCGATTGCGGACGCAGAGCGGCGCCTGACGCGACGGGCCTGGCTCGCGCTGGCCGGCTGTCTGCCGGTGCTCGGCATCGGCTGTGCCACGGCCCGTCGGCAGACCTACGTCGCCTTGCCGATCAAGCACACGATTCGCTCAGAACAACTGCAGATCGTCAGCGATTTCCGGCTGGGGAAAGAGCATCCGCTGATCACCGATCTGAAAACGCTGCGGCATCAGGTCTCAGAACGACTGGAACTGCCATTGGGTACCAAGCCGGTCACCGTGTACCTGTTTTCCAACGAAACGGAATACTCGCAATACCTGCAGGCGGCCTTCCCGGGGTATCCCCCACGCCGTGCGTACTTCATCCAGACGCCGGGTAAAGAACTGGCGGTGTACACCTGGTGGGGGGACAGAATTCAAGAGGACCTGCGGCACGAGTATACGCATGGCCTGCTGCATGCCGCGCTCGAGGATGTGCCGCTGTGGCTCGACGAAGGGCTGGCGGAATATTTTGAAGTCGCGGGGGCCACCCCCGGCCGCGTGAACATGGAACACGCGCAGCAACTGGTAACGGCTGTGCAGAACGGCTGGCGCCCCGATATGGATCGGCTCGAAAGTCTGGAAAAAGTGAATCACATGCATCGCGAAGATTACCGCGAAGCGTGGGCCTGGGTACACTACATGCTGCATTCGTCTCCGGAAACCCGCCAGGTGCTGCTGAACTACCTGCACGAACTGCGAACCAACCCCAAACCCGGTTCGCTGCATTCACGGCTGGTGGCAGAATTGCCCGATGCCGATCAGCGCTGGCTTAATTACGTGGCTTCGATGAATACGCCCGGGTTGTGGAACCCGGGACAGATTCACCGGGCCGCCATGCATTCACTGGGAAAGTAGGGATCGTGTCGTTCGTTGAATTTGTGGCTGTAGCCCAGGAGGCGGCCCGGGCCGCCGGGCGGATTCTGCAGGATTGGGCCGGTCGTTTCACAGTCAGCGAAAAAGGGCCCGCCGACCTGGTGACCGAAGCCGACGTCGCCTCGCAGACCGCGATTTTCGAACTGTTGCACGCGAAATTCCCCGAACACGGCTTTCTGGGTGAAGAAGGGCTGTCGCAACCGGCCGGCGCCGGAGAGTTCCGCTGGATTGTCGATCCGCTCGACGGCACCTCGAATTACGTCCACCGTTTCCCGTATTACGCGGTGTCGATTGGGCTCGAACACCGCCGGGAACTCGTGGGTGGCGTGATTTACGATCCCACGCGAGATGAAATGTTCGCCGCGGCACGCGGCGCGGGGGCCACGCTCAACGGCCAACCGATTCAGTGCAGTTGTTTCGCGCCGCTCAACAAGGCGATGGTGATTGCCAGCTTTCCGCCGGGGGTCTCACCAAACAGCGAGCCGATTCAGCGGTTTCTGAAGGTGCTGCCGCACGCGCAGACGATTCACCGCTCGGGTTCGGCCGCGCTGAACCTGGCCTACATCGCCTCCGGGCGACTCGACGGTTTCTGGTCGTCGAGCCTGAAGCCCTGGGACGTCGCGGCGGGCGCGGCCATCGTCATGGAAGCAGGTGGCCGCATCAGCCGGATGGATGGCGAACCGCTCGACCTGTACCTGCCCGATCTGCTGTGCACCAATGGCACGGGCATTCACGACGAACTGGTCGGCCTGCTGTCGCAATAACGAGAGACCGCCCCGCAGTCGAAGTTCCGGGTGCCGGGCGGCTTTCGCCGCGACCGGCACCCGGAACGACCAAGGTCAACTGAGGGCTTTCAAGCCGGCCTGCAAGACCTGTTCGATGCGATCGACATCGTACACGCAGCCACCCCAGGTCCCACCACTGGCCTGCTGCAGCAGGGCCCACAGCCGAGTGTCGGCGGGAAGGTTGGGATCGGGCCGCAACTCGATGGCAGGCTGTCGTTCTGCCAGGACTCGCGCTCCTTCGTCGGGCGAGAGTCGCTGCTCGGTGCTGCCGATGAAATTGATGCTGCCCGTCAGTTGGTTGCGATCGATGATGATTTCGATCAGGTCACCGTCGCGGACCTTGCCGATCGGACCGCCGGCGAGTGCTTCGGGCCCCACGTGACCGATGCAGGCGCCGGTCGAGACCCCCGAAAACCGGGCATCGGTAATCACGGCGACATGTTTGCCAAATTTCAGGAACTTGAGCGCCGAGGTGATCTGGTAAATCTCTTCCATCCCAGTTCCCAGAGGACCACGACAGATGAGGACAATCACGTCACCCGACTTAATCGGTTGCGACGTGCGCCCCTTGATCGCGGCGACAGCTTCCCGCTCGCTCGCAAAAACGCGGGCCGGGCCCACCTTGCGGTAGACGCCGTCGGCATCGACGACACTGGCGTCGATGGCCGTGCTCTTGATGACTGAGCCTTCGGGCGCCAGGTTCCCGACTGGGAACGTGACGGTGCTGGTCAAACCGCGACTGCGGGCGACTTGGGGCGACATGATGACGTCATCGGGGTCGATGCCATCGCGGTCGCGGAGCGCCTGCCGCAGACGGGTACGGCGTTCGGAGTGCTCCCACCAGTCGAGATTGTGACCGAGGGTCTGGCCACTGGCGGTCAGGACGTTGAGATCGAGCAATCCCAACGCACGGAGGTGCAGCATGACTTCCGGCACGCCACCGGCGAGAAACGCGCGGACGGTAGGGTGCCCCACTGGGCCATTCGGCAGCACATCGACGATGCGCGGCACCTGACGGTTGATACGGCTCCAATCGGCGCTGGTGGGCCGCGGGATGCCCGCGGCAAACGCAATGGCGGGTAAGTGCAGCAGCAGGTTGGTGGAACCGCCAAACGCGGCGTGGACGGTCATCGCGTTCTGGAACGCGGCCGGTGTCAGGATGTCGCGGAGGGGGATGCCGGCTTCTTCGAGGTGGACGACGGCGGCCGCCGAGCGGCGGGCCATATCGATCCAGATCGGCTGGCCAGAGGGTGCCAGGGCGGCGTGGGGGAGCGTCATGCCCAGCGCTTCGGCCACGACCTGGCTGGTGGCTGCCGTTCCCAGGAACTGGCATCCCCCGCCGGGACTGCCGCAGGCGTGACAGCCGGCGTCGGCCGCTTCGTCGAGCGTGATTTCGCCATGGGCAAAGCGGGCCCCGATCGACTGCACTTTGCCGGCGTCTTCGCCTGTGGTCGGGGGGAGCGTCACCCCACCGGGAACCAGCACGCCGGGCAGGTTGCCACTGCCGGCGAGTGCCAGCATCATGGCCGGCAACCCCTTATCGCAGGTGGCGACGCCGATCACGCCGCTGCGCATCGGCAACGAGCGAATGAGGCGGCGAAAAACAGTCGCCGCGTCGTTCCGGTAGGGGAGACTGTCCATCATCCCCGTCGTGCCCTGCGTGCGGCCGTCGCAGGGGTCGCTCACAAACGCGGCGAAGGGGAGTCGTTCGAGTTGATCGAGCTGCTCGGCGGCGGCCCGCATCAGCAAGCCGACTTCCCAGTGACCGGTGTGGTAGCCGAGGGCAATCGGATGACCGTCTTCGGCGCGAATTCCCCCCTGGGTACCCAGGATCAGAAACTGCTTGCGGAGCAACTGCTGCGGATTCCAGCCCATTCCGGCATTCTGCGTCATGCCGAACAGGTCGCCACTGGGACTGTCGAGCAGCATCTGTTCGGTCAGCGGCAGCTTGCCCTGGGGGCCGGGGCCATGAGTCTGCAGGTCGAAAATCGAACGGTCAGTGCTCTCCAGAATCGAAGCGGAAGCGACTGAAGACGAGGAAGCCGGGGACATAGAACGCCTGTCGTTGCAGAGTTTACGGTAACGGACGAAACGCGACGTACGAACACAGTCGCCCGATTATGATCGGATCGCCGGCAATTGAAAACGGAGCCCGCGACGCCCAACGGGGGCTGACTGGGGCGGGCCATCTGGCAAATAGGCGATCAGCGTGGGGGCCGAGGTGCATGTGATGCCGTCTATTTGGAGAGAAGTCGGCGAGCCTTTCGGCGGGGGGCGGTGTCTTTATGACGATTCGCGGGGAGAAAGCGACAGTGCCGCTGTGTCCCAGGGCAACGAATTTGCCGTGGGGGCTGTCTGCGCGACCGCGCCACGTCGCGCGGCGTTACTGGTGTCGTGTTCGGATGTCGAGTGTTTCCGAGCGCTGGTTTTAATCGAATTGCGCCTGGCGGGGAGCGTGGTAACACGCTGTGCAGTCACCACTTAGAAGAGGACGGCTGTGGCGGAGTCCACACAGAAATTAAAAAAAGATTCCACGTGTCGGCAGACTGAGGCGTAAGATTTTGTGAAATCTTCGCGCGACGCACTTCGAAGGCAAAAACACGAGCTATAGTTGGCTGTGCCATCCACGCATGTGCCAGTCACTGATGTGTGGGTCTGGTTGACCACAGAATAAGTTGACCAACCTGTGAGGGAAGCCCGGCCGCCGTGAGGCGTTTTTGGCAGGAGAATTGAAATGAGTCGCAAAGACGCGCTGTTGAGAATTCACAAAAGCCTGGTTCAGAAACGGGATGAACTGCGCCGGCAGTTGGACAGCGAGATTGAGCAGGTCCACGCGGCCGATGCGGGAACGGGCGATCTGCTCGACGCGGCGACCGACGGCGCCCAGAACGAGATGCATAATCAACTGGCGGCCTTCGAAAGCCGGGAACTGCAGCAGATCGAACGGGCGATCAAGTTGATCCGCACCGGGAAATACGGGTATTGCGAAGCGTGCGACGCGGCGATTCCCGTAGCCCGCCTGAAAGCCCTGCCCTACACGACCGTGTGCATTGGCTGCCGTCAAAAGCAGGAAATCACGGGTTCGCGATTCGGCAACGACACCGAGAACTGGGAAACGGTGTTTGAATACGAAGGGGCGAACAACGACCGGGAACTGACGATTCGCGACATCGACATTCACGCCGACTGAGCGTCTGGCAGGCCAGAGGAAATCGGGCCAGCGAGGCCAATTGAAAAAGATGTGGTAGAATCGTGGGGAGGCGCGCCGGCGAGCCGTCTGGCAAACCTGATGATTACGTAGTCGCTCGCCTGAATTGTGCGTTGAAATCGCGCCCCTCTGAAAAAGGACGCTGTGATGAGCCGGTTGGCGACGTGTGTGTTGTGTGTGAATGCCCTGGTCCTGGGCCTGCTCTGGGGTTCCAGCGGCGAATTTCGAATCGGCCGGCCGTTACAGGCCGAACAATCGGAAGGGACCGCCGTTGATCGCGGCTATCGCGACCTGGCTAACCGCTCGGCCCTGCTCGATTCGAGCGAACATCTGGCCAAGATTTCGCGGCTGACGACCAACAGCGTCGTCCACATTCAAAGTGAGCGCAAAACGCCACGGGGCCGCATGGTGGAAGAAACCGGGTCAGGGGTGATCATGGAGAGCACCAAGGCCAAAGGGTTCTACGTCGTCAGCAACAAGCACGTGATCGACGAAACACCGCTCGAAAACATTTCGATTCACCTGCATGACGGCCGGGTGATTCACCCCACCAAGGTGTGGACCGACAAAGCCTCGGATGTGGCGATCATGCGGGTGAACCAGACCAACCTGCAGGCCTCACGCTGGGGAGACAGCGACAAAGTCGAAATCGGCCATCTGGTGCTGGCGATGGGCAGCCCCTTCGGGCTGAGCCAGTCGGTGACGCTGGGGATCATCAGTGCCAAGGGACGTCGCTCGCTGAAAATGCCCGACAGTTCCGACATGATCAACCAGGACTTCCTGCAGACTGACGCCGCGATCAACCCCGGCAACAGTGGTGGACCGCTGATCGATATGCAGGGGCAGGTCATCGGCATCAACACGGCGATCGCCTCGCAGAGTGGCGGAAACGAAGGGATCGGCTTCAGTATCCCCAGTAATCTCGTTCGGCGTGTGATCGATCAACTGCTGGAAAACGGCAAAGTGACGCGGGCCTATATCGGCGTGTCGCTCGATGACGACTTCACCGAAGAAGAAGCCGCCAACCTGAAACTCGATCGACTGCGCGGGGCACGGGTCGTGAGCCTGTATCCCAAATCGCCCGCCGCCAAGGCCGACATCAAGAAGGACGACGTGATTCTCACGTACGACGGTGTCGAAGTGCTCGACGAGAATCACCTGATCAACATGGTCAGCCTGACACCGGTGGGCCGCAAGGTGAAGGTTGTAGTGTTCCGCGACGGCAAGCACCTGACGCTGGAAGTCACGGTCGCAGATCGGCAGGATTTCGAAGTCCTGAGACAGCGTTCTGAAGCCCCGACACGGCCGGGCGAAGGAACGCGGTTTGAATCGCTGGGGCTGACGTTGCACCAACTGGATCCAGAACTGGCGCCGCAACTCGGGTTTGACCCCTCGGCCCAGGGACTGCTGGTGCTGAAAGTCGATCGCGACGGCCCTCTGGATGGGGAATTGAAGCTCTATGATCTGATCGAAGAAGTGGCCCGTACTCCGGTCACCTCGATTGAAGATCTGCGAGCGGCACTCGACCAGGCCACTGACAGCGAGATGGTGCTCTTAACCGTGAAACGCCGTTCGAACAACGGCAAAGTGCAAAGCCAGGTCGTCACGTACCATCGACAATAGGCCCGGCCCAGAGCGGCCAGCGCATCGGCGGGTGTTACTGCAGCAGTTGCGTCATGTAATCGACGACGCCCTGGGCATCGACATCGAGCACGACCGACGTGTTGGCGCGGGCCGAGACATGCGAGCGCCGTTCGACGACCGTCATGCCGCAGGTTAACGTCCCGGCGACTTCCACATCGACCCGCATCGGTTGGGGCTTGCACAAGGGGGGACGCGCCACGGCGGCCAGGGCGACGACTTCACGCAGCCAGATCCCTTCCATCCCCAGGTACTGGTGATGGGCCCGGAAATAGTACGGCAGCAACTGCTTCAGGAATAAGGTGGCGGGGGTCCGGCCCGCGGTCGAAACACGATTGAAGTGATCGTAAGTAATGATCACTGAATTGGTGGCATCGAGCGGTACGAGTGTTTTGACTTCGGGAGCGGAGAGCACCTGGCGGGCCGCTTCGGGATCGAGATACATGTTGGCTTCCGCCGCGGCGGAAATATCGCCGCCGACCGACACGGCCCCTCCCAGGCACACCAGTTCGCCTAACTGGCTGAGAAAATCGGGAGCCAGTTCGCAGGCCGCGACGATATTGGTGAGGGGGCCCAGCGTCAGCAGTGTGACCTGATGTGGATACTCGCGCACGATGTCAATCAGCACTTTAGCCGACTCGTGTTTGTGATGCGGACTGGGGGCGAAGATTTCGAGGTCCCCCAGGCCTGTGGGGCCGTTGACCGTCCCGAGCGACGTCTGTTCGTCGGGCTTATGCCAGTTGCGGGTAATAGACGCCGAACCGATCCGGGGCCACTTGGGCGGGTCGACATGCGCCACGATGCTGTACAAATTCCGCGTGGCCACCGGACCGGGGACGATCCCGGAGGTGGCCGTAAGGGCCAGCAGATCCAACTCGGGGTCGAGCATGGCCAGGACGGCGGCGACCGCATCGCCAATTCCCGGATCGAGATCAATGATCAACTTGCGCATCACGCTCGGGCCAGCAGTCCGTAGACAATCCTAAGTCACGTCAGCCATTGATATTACGCCAGCCCCGGGCCTCGGTCAACCGGCGTTGACCGATCTGAGAAATTGCGGTACGTTCCCGATCCATTCCTCGAAATACTCCACGATCTCTCCCCGCGGAAGCCAAGATGGCCCACGAACCGCCGCATGATGCAACCTCGGCCGACGCGGCCCAGATTCTGCCTGTCACTCTCGGGCGGAACACCGTCCCTGCACCGCATTTTCTGCGCAGTCGCAGTGCGTCGGTCGCCGTCGGACCGGCATCCGCCGACCACGACTTGACCGTCGTCGTCCCGGCGTACAACGAAGAACAGCGGTTGCCCGCCACGTTGCAGGGCCTGGCTGACTATCTCGATCCGTGGGGAGTCGATTACCGCGTGCTGGTGGTCAACGACGGCAGTCGTGATGCCACAGCTCGGTTGACGGAATCGCGGGGTCCGCGGTTCTCGACGATCTCTCAAACCAACGCTGGCAAAGGGGCCGCAGTGCGTAACGGCATGCTGCATGCGACCGGTCGGGTGGTCGCGTTCACCGACGCCGACCTGCCTTATGATCTCGACAGCCTGCGACAGGGTTACGATGCGATTGCCCGCGGCGGCTGCGAAGTGGTTTTCGGCGCACGCGACCTCAAGGAATCGAGCGTCAAGGCGTCGCGGAAACTGTTGCGAACGATGGCGCATTTTGTGTTCCGTACCGCCGTGCAGATGCTGATCTCGTGGCAGGTGACCGACACGCAATGCGGCCTAAAGATCTTCAGCCAGCACGCGGCCCAGGAGATCTTCTCACGCACCACGATCAACGGATTCGCGTTTGATACCGAAGTAGTCTATCTCACCCGCCGACTGGCGTTGCCGTTCATGCGGGTGCCGGTGACGCTGATCAATGAGTATTCTTCGACGATTTCGCTGACACGCCATGCCCTGCCGATGCTGATGGATGTCATCAATCTGCGCTGGCGGGCGCTGCGAGGCGAGTATGACCGGGCCCCGCTGCCCGTGCCGGCCGCGACACAGGCCGCCGAACCGATGCGTCCCCGGGCGGCCGCGTAATGTACACCGTGTTTTTGCGTCCCCCCGAAACGCTGGACTGGAAACCCCGCACCAAAGCCGCGGCCGGGCGTCGGATGGTACTACACGCCGACGATTACGGGATGAACGTGGCGGTAACCGACGGCATTCTCGCCGGGTTTCGTCACGGCCTGTTGACGAGCACGGCCATTTTGGCGAACGCTCCGGATTGCCCGCGGGCCCTGTCGCTGTGGCGGTCACTGCAACTGGAATGTGCCGCGGGCGAACTGCCGTCGCGCGACGCACGCCGGGCGCTGCACGACAATTGTGCGGCCTTTGATCTGGGGGTGCATCTGAACCTGACGCAGGGGCGGCCTGTGACGGGATCCCGCTACCCGGCTGAACTGCTCGACGTCGAGGGACGCTTTCCCGGCATCGGCGGTGTCGCCCGGCGGATCTTGATGGGTGGCTCGAAATACCGGGCCGGCCTCGAACGGGAACTTAAAGCCCAGATCGAGGTTGTGCTCGACCAGGGGATACGTCCCGGACACCTCAACTCGCACCAGTATGTCGATACGTTCCCGGTGGTGGCTTCGCTGATTCCGAGCCTGGCCAGTCGTTACGGCATCGGGATTGTGCGCGTGCCCGCCGAGCGGGGACTCGTGCAGTCGACCCTGATCTCGAAATTCGAACCCGCGAACTGGTGCCTGGCCCAGGTCAAAGCGGTCTTTGCCCGCTGGCAACGGCACACGGTGGGGCAACGAGGACTCGCCTTCCCCCACAGCTTTTTCGGAGCCTCGCACGCCGGTCGGGTGGATGCGACGACATTCCAGTGCTTCCTGGCGGCGCTGACGCCCGGGCTCACAGAAATCGGCCTGCATCCGGGCGTCCGGCCCACGGCCGGCGACCCGGATCAAGAAGCTGTCGTCATTCAAGACGGCTGGCATGACCCTCTGGCTCAGTTGCGACCGGCGGAACTCGACCTGCTGACTTCGGAGGACCTGGTCACGCTCTTATTGAGGAACCATGTCCGTCTGGGCCGATTGCACGAACTGGAAGCGCGGAAGACGCTGCGGGCAGCGGCCTGACCGACCGCTCACCAGCGAATCAACACACAACGGGCCGCGCTGTTGCGATTACGACGCTGGCCCCTCGGCAGCCACGGCGGACTGCCGGCGGAGAACGGACTGGGCCCCTTTGGCCAGCACGAAGGTGGCCGCCAGCGACAAGCCGGCGACCGACACCAAAGCCAGCGCCTGGGTCACGATCTGGTCAAGATTTCCGGTCAACAGGCCGCCGATTTCGTCGCCGTGACGGTTGTAGCCTCCCACACTCGACGCGGCGAAACAACCTGTGAGCAGCACCCCGAGACCGCCGGGAACGGCCTGCACGGCGAAGGGGAGCGTGTAAACCCCGGCAGCATCCATCGGTCGCATGCGCCGATAGGCCCATTGGCTGAACACGCTGCAGACCAGGCCAATGATCATGGCTGATTGGGCGGGCACGACACCACATCCGGCGGCGATGCTGGCGATACCCGCCAGGGCGCCGCAGCAGGCCCCTTCGGGACGAGCCGAGCCGGTCTTCAGCCAATCCCCCGCCGTCCACCCCAGAATACCAGTGCAGGCGGCAAGGTGTGTCGCGAGCAAAGCGTTCGCCACGATCCCCGAATCTTCTGAAACGTGGGCGGCACTGACCAGCAGCGCGCCTCCCCAGATAAGAGCCGTACCGACCAGCAGCCAGGGCAACCGGGGCGGTTCAGCGGTCGACGGCGCCGACGACGTTACGGGCGAACGGAGCGCCAGCGCGGCCCCCAGCACAGAGCAACCGACCGTCAAATGAATGACCAGTCCCCCGGTGGAATCGAGGGCCGCCGCCTGCCACCCACCCCCCCAGGTCCAATACACAACCGGCGCGTACACCACAGTCCCCCACAGCACGCAGAAGATCGCCACCCCGGCCACTCGCCAACCCGCGGGAAGGCACAGGGCGAGCGGTGTCGCGGCGGTGATCAGCAGTGCCAGTTCAAGCAGCAGGATCAGCAACTGCGGGACGGAATCGCCCACCCGGCGCACGGGATAGGCGGGCAACTCCCCTTCCAGCTTCGAATCGAGTCCGCGCAGCCCCAGGTGATCGAGGCCCCCCAGGTACGGATTTCCTTTTTGAAACTCGGGACTGGCCGCGAGAATCTCGCGTTGGTCGACATCAAACGAATGCTCGTTGCGGGTGAACGCCAGACTGTAAATCCACAACACCCAGGCCAGACTCAAGACACCGGCCCCGGCGAGCACCCGCAGCGCCAGCACGGGCTTTCCCGCACTAGGAGACATCCCCAGGTAAAACAGGGCTAACCCCGGCGTGAGCAAGAGCAGCGCACCGCAGATCCCCAGCGACTTGAGGGCCATTTGCCCCGCATCGAACGAGGTACTCGCATATCGCCGCAGTCCCACCAGATCCTGGGCCTCGGTCCCGCGGACACTGCCCATCATGCGTTCGACCTGATTCTCGTTCGAACGGCCATCTTGGGCCCGGGCCGCAAGGGGCATCAGCAGGCCACACGCCAGAACGAATGCCCCCAGGCAAAACAGCCGCGACGGAACTGCGGACCAACCAGCGCGAAATCGCGGGCACCACAGCAATTCCTGAACGCGCGGCACACTGCCGGCGCGCTGTTGCGGAACGTCCGGTCGTGCCGAACCTGAATTCATTACTGTTCGCCTTTCTGCGTCACGGGTCGGCCCGTCCCCCGCTCGAGGACCAGCATCCGATCGACTTCTCCACCGCCGAATTCTTCGACGAGGCCATCGGGCCAGCGAATGGCCAGTTGCTCATAACGCACGACCAACCCCAGGCCGAAATGCGCCCGCAGATCGTTGCTGGCCAGATAACTCGACTGCGGCGCGATCCAGCGGGTCAGGGTACGTCCTCCCGCGGTGACCGAGATTTCGGCACCATAGGCATCGCGGTGCCAGCGGGGGTCGAGGGCCCGGACCTGGAGCCAATGCCCGGATTTGGGCCAATCGTTGCGATAGATGCGTGCCGGCCCGCCACAGGAGGTCACCACGAGGTCGAGATCGCCATCGTTATCGATGTCGCCCCAGATCAAAGCCCGCCCCGACAGCCCCGTATGAACAAACTGCGGCGCCCGGGCACTTTCGTCGATGAATATGCCCGAACCGTTGTTCAACAGGATCAGGTTATCGTCGGCGTAGTCGCGCCAGTATTTCACCGGATCGAGTATCGTTTCGGAAACCTTTTTGAAAATGTCTTCGCCATGCGGCAGAAA
>JAFEBR010000481.1 GCA_018242565.1 Planctomycetota bacterium
GTCCCTACGTCATTTGGACCTAATTGAAAGATTTGCGGCTGGGAAAGTTCCCCAATCACTGTGTCCATTGAATGAAGCGTGTGAAAATACAAGTCAAAATTTTTTAATAAGTCACCCAGCGTGCCTGTATTTGACGCGAAATGCGTTCCTGGAGGAGCAGGGAGAATCACTGTTGCTCCGGCCTGAGTACCGGCTAGCGATACCTGATCTCCATAAATGCGATAGTTAGTTTGCGGACCGCCTGAGCTGATGCCACTGACAGGGCTAAGTTCGGTCGTCAGCTGATTAAATAACGCAGCGGTTCCAGGCGAATTAAAAGTTGTCGTCGTCAGTCCCGAGGCTTCCCCAACGAGTTGTGCGATAGCACCGCCAAGCGAATGCCCTGTCAGCGTAATCGTGGCTTCGGGATATGTCTCATGCAAAGACTTTACGAAATCGGCAGCATATGCAACATCCTTAGCCATGAAATGTGTTGGCGTGTTCGTGACGAATGATGAATCATCTATCAGATTCTTGGCGGCGATCCGCTCTCCGTTTAGGTCGGTCCCACGGATTGCGACGACAATTTGCGTAGTGTCTGGTGTTTGGGCGTATGCTACAGCATGGAAACTGGGATTATCAGCTTGATACGGAAGGACGTTGATATTTGAGCCGAGCGATCTGTAATTACCGTAAGGTTGGTCGCCCGAATAGACGCTTGCACTCAGATGTGCGAGCGTCTGCACTGACGGCGCTGCTACTGGAACAAACTCCATAATTCCCCTTAATGGCTGCTGGGTGGCATAATTGTTCCACAAGCCACCTCGCTGCTCCAAATCTCCAAAATGTTCCAATCCGATGTTATTCGGTTCACCATTTCCCCAGTTCGTGTACGTTAACGGGTCGCCATTTGTCCAACCGAAATTCCCGTTTCCGCGATTCTCGTCAGTCAGGCCCATCCACAAGCTCTGCCCTTGGGCCAGGTCAAAGTTCGCGACGATGAATGCCTGTTCTGCCGCACTGTTGATTGCGACAAGATGACCACCGAGCGCAACGGCCTGCGCTTCGGCCTGATGCCATGTCATCGGTGCCGTTTCGACGTACGTATGACCGCCAAAAGTAACCATTCCGCCAATGGCGGATTTTGAAGTCCCGTTTTCTTCGAAGACGAAAAGCTGAAGTACAGTAAGAAAAACGACCATGCGCCCCATGACTGCTCCCGTCTTGAATGACCGATACAA
>JAFEBR010000482.1 GCA_018242565.1 Planctomycetota bacterium
AAGATATCGATTGCCCCACCGGTTTGTTCCCAGATTTCCGGGCCGGTGGTGCGTTCGTGAATCCGGGGATTGGCCGGGTTCTTGAATTGCTGCAACAGGACGTACCGATTCGGGTCCGAAGCGGCGATTTCCTCAGCCTTGGCGATTGCTCCGCCCATCCCGCGCGGCCCCTCGGTGAGAATCAGTTTCGCACCAAACGCCGCCAGCAACTTGCGGCGTTCGAGGCTCATTGTTTCGGGCATCGTCAACGTGATGGGAATTCCGCGGGCCGCGGCGACAAACGCGAGAGCGATTCCCGTATTGCCACTGGTCGGTTCAATCAGCTCTTTTCCCGGCCCCAGCAGTCCGCGTTCTTCAGCGTCCCAGATCATGGCCGCGCCGATGCGACATTTTACCGAATACGCAGGATTGCGTCCTTCGATTTTGGCGAACACCGTCGCCGGCGCACCGTCAGTCACACGGTTGAGCCGTACCAGTGGGGTGTTACCAATCGACAGCGAATTGTCAGCAAACCAGGTGGCCATGCGTCCTGCCCTTTTTTGAAAATTGATCCGTAAATTCTCCACGATCAACCGCGACAGCGATTGATGCCACGAGCCGAGACCTGCCCGGAAAACATCTCAGTCAGCCAATCCTGGCCTCCGACGGAAATCGTCGTCAGACAGGGAAACGGCAGCCAGAGCTGCCGATCATCCACGCAAGTCGCAGTCATGTCCGACCAAAAGCACGCAAATCAACGCCCCGGCAAAGACATCACATAGGCGATAAACATAGTCATCAACATCAAGTTGTCAAGCCCGCTGAAGCAATCTGCCCCGCGAACATGACCACGATCGCCCTGTGGCCCCAGTCGCCGTAACGACTCAAGAAACGTGAAACGCACCAGGCCGATGTTGCACTGTGAATAACCGCTCTGCATCCGCGTGATGACACCGGTTCTCGTTTCCGCAGGCGTGCTCTCAATCGGGCTCGCCCCAGACTCGCGGCGTTCGAAACCCCGCCGGCTTCGGACGGGCCTTGGGTGGCAATGCCTGCTTAGCCAGCGCCTGATACCGTGTCTTAAGCTGCTCCACCAGGTCCCCCTTCTGGCTGGCAAGATTGTTCGCCTCGCCTGGGTCGTCGGCCAGATTGAACAATTCGAACTTGTCGGTTGCGACCGGCGGCAAATCAGCCGGCTTGGTTTGTCCGCCGGTTCCCGCTTCGGGGGCCCCTTCACCATCCGCAACCCCGATCTGTCCGTTGACGACAAGCTTCCAGTCACCCACCCGAATCGCCCCGCTCCGCGGCGTGATATTCAACACAATCTCGTCATGAGGCGCAGGCTGCCCAGACACCAGCGTCGGCCAGAGATCGCGTCCATCGAAGGGCCGATCTTGTTCGAGGCGGGCTCCCGCGAGTTTGAGCAATGTGGGATACCAGTCGACGATGTGCAGCGGCGCATTGACGATCGAACCGGCCGGGACTTTGCCGGCCCACGTGGCGAATGCACAAGTCCGCACGCCCCCTTCATAGACGGTTCCCTTGCCAGCTCGCAGCGCTCCATTGCTGGTGACCTGGCCCGGCGCCGGCCCGCCGTTGTCACTCGCGAAGATGAACAGCGTCTGGGACGTCAACCCTTGTTGTTCAACCGCTTCGACAATCTGCCCGACCGCTTCATCCAATGCCGACAGCATACCGGCGTAGATCTGCCGATTTCCCTTCAGTTCCGGATATGCCAGTGTGTATTTCTCTGGAACCTGGTAGGGCGCGTGCACGGCATTAAACGGCACATACAAAAACAACGGCTTCGCGCGGTCTCGCTGTTTAATTCTCGCCACGGCTTCGCGAGCCAGCAGGTGGGTGGCGTCTCCTTCTTCGCGATTCTCGCGATCGTTGCGGTGCCAGTCGAATCCACCATCTCGCTCGTGCGTGAAGTAGTCGAGCGCGCCGTTGTAATGTCCGTATTGGTGCACAAAACCACGGCGAGTCGGCAAATAGTCCGGCCGAAAGTGCCCCAAGTGCCACTTCCCGACGATTGCCGTCTCGTACCCAACTTCGCGCAAAGCGGCCGGCAACGTCCGTTCTTCGAGCGGCAATCCGTATTGGGCCCACGGCCGAACGACTCCCACCTGCAACCCATGCCGCAAGGGATACCGCCCGGTCATTAGCCCACCTTCCCCATTCGTCGACATAAGTCCTTACGGTGTAAGGACTGGTGCCTGAATTTTTCCACTACATTGGGCCTTGCGATTATTTTTTCGGGTTGGTCGGGTTTTGGATTTTCATCCGAGTC
>JAFEBR010000483.1 GCA_018242565.1 Planctomycetota bacterium
ATTGTTCCTGCTGGTTCTGCTCATCTCTGGCCAGTTGCTTTTGGACTTCTTCCGGACTGGCCGCCTTCTCAATCAGGATGTTGATCGGGGTCGTCCTACTGAGATTCGCCGTCGGTTGCTTGTTGTCTTTGGCCTCGATCCAAACCTGAATCTTGTCGCCCGACTTCAACTGCAGCGGTTCCAGACGGAGCTGGTATTTTCCGGTGAGGCTGCGTGCCGGCAAATCGTCTTCAAACAACTTGACGTCGTGATTGAACAGCGATTCTCCCTGCCGGGTGGCGCGCAACACAATCGAGCGCACTTTGAAATCGGGATCCGTCGCCTGTACGACCAGCGGAATCACCGCATTGGCGGGGCGAGAGAGATCGCCCGTCGGATCCAGCACGGCGACTTCCGGACTGCGATCAGGACGCACCCGAATCGCATAATGCGTGGCGTCGGTGTCAAAGTCGTCTTTCCGCTGGTCTTCGGTGCGAACGCGAATGTGATAGAACCGGGGAGCCGTACCATCGCTGCGAAATTCGAGCTTGAAGGTGGCCGACAAAGATGTTCCGTCGGTGACCTGCATCGAAATCTCTTCACCCTTTTCAGATCGATCGTCGGTGTCGGTCAGCACAATGCGCGCATTGGCGACAGGCATGTTGGCTGTCGCGCGTACGGTGACATTGGTCCCTTCCCAGGCATCAAGATCGCCCCCCAGATTCGTCTTTTCACCCAACTCGGTGTACTTGGGATAGACATACTGCACCTCGTCAACCCGGGCGCTGGGAGGCTGAATCACGTTGATCGTGTACTCGGGGGTCCGGGCATCGCCGGCGACGATGCGGTATGTCAGGCTCTGCAACAGTCCTTTGCCGTTTTCGCCATTGAGTTCGCCCACGAATTTCGCCAGTCCCTCGGTTTCCCGCCGCATCTTCACCGGTTCATCGACGTATTTGCGATCAGCCGTCGTAAACAGAATCTGCGCCTGGTCCGCCTCTTCGCCGCGAATGACCGCCGTTACGGTCTGCCGGGTGCGGGCCGGCACGTCGCGGTGGCCCGGTTCCACTTCGTCAATGGTCGTTTTGGTTGCCACGGCGATCGACGACGTGGGAAAGAGGGCCCGTCGGACAGAGACAAACACATCTTTCGGCGACATAAAAATGTATGCCGCGGAAACGATCACCACTCCCAACAGCACGTACGAGAGCTTCAGCAAGGGCCGATGGTCAACCGCTTCTTCCACATCGATATGCGACAATCCAACAGCGGCACGCTTCTGCATCGACTTCAGGACACTCGGCGAGCCGTCCGCGTTGGCCAGACGCACATCAACAAAGTTGACGAGGTTGCTTTGAAACTGGGGATCCGATTTCTCAATCACCCGTGCGGCGTACAGGGGGTGGACCTGCCGCAACAGAGGCAGCGCCACCCGCTTGACGAGCACACCGACCACGATCGCCAGCATCACGCCCAGCAGGATCAGTCGCGAAGAGTCGCTGAAGCCCCCCTCCAACACCCATTGATCGCAGACCACGAAAATCAGCAGATACCCGACGATCAAGACGGCCAAAGCCATCAGCGTCATCAGAATGTCAGTCCGCTTGACGATGGCGCGCGTCTTTTCGATTTGAAAATCGACATACTCCTCATATTCCACGTATTTCGTAGAATCGGAAGATCGCGATCGCGCAGCGCCAGCCATGATCAAATCCTTTAAACCTGTTCCGCAACAGCCTCCAGGGGCCGGCGCCGGGCGCGCCGCCCCGCGGCCATTCTATCAATTATAGACGGTCAGCAGTAAAGAATAGTTCAATATATTCGCTCCAGCCCGCCCAACTCGCAGAATCCGAGAGACTCGGAATCTGTGGGTCCGCAGGGCCCGACCGCTTGCGGACACCTTTGCAGCACGGGAAATCGACACCGCTCGCACTGACTTCACCCCGCAGCGGCAACCCCGACCGATCGCGAGTTTACGCCTTGCGGCTGCGTTTTTGGGCCTTTTCCGGCGGATTCGGGGCGGGACAGGCCCAGGCCGCCGGCCGTTTTTCCAGAAACGCGGCCGTCCCGGAGGCCGGCTCACCGGTCCGGTAACAGTCCGCAAAACGTTCGGCCTCCATTTCCAGCAAATCGATCAATTCCACACCGTACATCTCACGAATCAGGCCTTTCGCCGCGGCCACGGCCGCCGGCCCTGCCTGCAGGTACTGCGCGATCCGGGAATTTACGGCCTCGCGAAACTCGCCATCCGGATAGACGGCGTCGACCAAGCCGAGGCGCAGGGCCTCGGCCGCGGGGAGCAACTCTCCTGACAGGATGATGCGTTGCGCGACGCTCGGACCAAGCAACAAGGTGGCTCGCACCGATCCTCCCCAGCCAGGAATTAACCCGAGCTTCACTTCGGGTAATCCAATCTTCGCGCTCGTCGCGGCGATCCGCAGATCACACGCGAGTGACAACTCCACGCCCCCTCCTGCGCACGGCCCATGAATCGCTGAAATCGTAACCGCTGTCAATTCGGCAATGCGCTGGAAGAGTTGTTGCCCCTGGCGTGAATACGACAGCGCCCGTTTCGGCGTGAGCGATTGCAATTCGCGCAGGTCGGCACCTGCCAGAAACGTACGTCCGGCCGATTCAATGACCACCACGCGTACCGACTTGTCCATGTGCACCTGCTCGACGATGCGCTGGAATTCCTTGAGGAGTGCCGTCGACAGAATGTGTACGCCAGTTTCTGTCCGAAATACAACCCGGGCGACTTCGGGTTGCTCGCGGACCAGTTCAATCGTCGTGGGCATCGTTATTTCAACAACTTTCGCAGGGCATCCATCAACACCGCTTCGACGCCCGGTGCGACACGGGAAACCGGTCCGGTTTCGTATCCCCCCTGCGAATACGAATGTTCCAGCCCAATGTAACCGGGACCGTAATCTCCATACGCGGCCATCAGGACTGGAGTCCCGGGACGCAGTGCCTGGGCTGCCAGTTGATATTCGATGAACAACTCACCCGGCATATGCAGCACGGCAACCGGTCCCAGGTTCAGGCACGAAATCTCGATCTTTTCCCCGGCAGTACACCGCATCAACCAGGCCAGACTCCTCGCCCCCTGGAGACGGCTACGCATGTCGGCCTTTTCGTCAGCGATCGTGCGTTGCAGCGCAGCCGAATCCAGGAATGCGGCTGGCGGCATAGCCACTGGCTGAATCTGCCAATTGACGTCTGCGGCGCGTACCGGGTACTTCCGCGTCGACTCAAAAGCCTGGCGCATTCCCGCAGCCAGACGCTGCGCCAGCACCAACCGGTTCTCGTGAGCGCCGTCGTTGTATTTGCCTGCCGTGACGTTCCCCCCGGCACCGTTAAAATGCACGTGAAACACGCCGGGCAACTCCTGGTCGCGCAACCCTCGGGCCAGTCCGGGAAAATCGCAACTCACCTGCCCCTGTCCGTAATAGCTTTGCGGGTGGGTGGCATAGTAAGTGAGCGACGCGAGCGGTTGATCGCCTTTCCAGAAACTCAACAGATGCACATACGGATCAATTATGCCTTCGGGCTCGGCGCGAATCACAGGATCGGTCGTGGCCGTGTAGCGCACGTATCTGACTTTGCCATCGGGACCCAGAACGCGGCGATTCGAGGCCACCTGGTCGACTTTTCCTTTGCCGTACCCGACATGTGTCACGGGCTGCAGTTTCTGCAGACTGCCTTTCACAGCGGCCGCCAGCGTCGAAATGCTGTGTCTGGCAAACGCCACATCGAACAACCGGTTCCCCAGGCCATGCGGAATGAGCAAGTCATCGGCCGTAAAATCGCAACCGGGAGCGTCATGCTGATGCAGGGAATGCACGGCCACCCGGTCGGGAGTTGTCCCGGCGGCCGCGGCGAGAGCTTCGCGAAAGGCCGTATAGCCTCCGTTCCCGACACCGACCCAGTCGAGTGCACACAACACAATGGGCGGACCAGCGGGGACAATCACGATGCCACGCGCCCGCAGTCGATCGGTCACTTCCTTGACGGGTGGCACCAATGCATCGCACAGCGGTGCGCCGACCGGTGGGGTGATATCAGCCTCGAATACCGCCAGGCGGACAGCCGTCTCATCCGCCGCACGCACTGGCGACAGGTTGCACAACAATGTGAAGCAACAAACGGCAACAACGAATTTGGGCATTCTCTTTCACACTCCTGAGTGGGTGTCCGTCGTTGGGGATCGGCGCCGTGAGTCACTTTACTCTGCGACCGATTGTCGGTCAAAGGACGACACGACGTTCCCCCCGCCGTCTTGGATCTCGACCCGTTTTCCGCCGAGTATGCGAAGCGCCGACCCTGCAGGGTCCGGCCGGGCCTCAGGGCGATTCGCGAGTCAGACTGTTGGACGTGTCGCATAATCCCGTATGATGACAGATGGCATTCGTGCGTTTCTGGACCTGTTGCGGCTTCAACAGGCCTTGTGTTCCTGCACAAAGACGGTTTCACACGAGAGAGCGACCTTATCCTGTCGGCCATTGCCTTCCTTCCTCGAACCATCGTCCGTGGCTGCTTTGATTCACTCAACTTCGATTGAACTGCGTGGGGTGCGGGTTCACAACCTGCAGAACATCGACCTCGATATCCCACTCGGAAAACTCATTGTCGTGACGGGGGTCAGTGGTTCTGGTAAAAGCAGCCTGGCGTTTGACACGCTGTACGCTGAGGGCCAGCGCCGGTACGTCGAGAGTTTTTCGACCTACGCCCGGCGATTTTTGGAGCGTTTCGAAAAACCTGACGCCGATCGGATCGAACCGATTCCCCCCGCCATCGCTGTCCGCCAAAGTCACCGCTCGAATTCGCGCCGCGCGACGGTCGGCACGACCACTGAAATCTATGATTCTCTGCGACTGCTGTTCGCGAAAATCGGTAAGATCATCTGCCCGCAGTGCCAGCACGAAATCTCACGCCAGAACCCCACCACCGTTCACCAATGGCTGGCAGAATCCTGCGCAGGCCGTCGATTTATTCTGACCTTTCGACTGGCCGACTTCGAATACCAGTTCCCTCAGAACCCCTCGACCGCGGACGGTGCTAGTCACAGGCAAAGTCTGCTGGCAGCGGGTTTCAACCGGATCATCGCCGATGGCCATAGTCTCCAACTCCAGGAAGACGCCGCAACGGCTGTTCCCTGGTGTCCACAGACGACGCTGGTCGTGGTTGACCGACTGACCGTGGGAACGAATCACGAGCGTCTGCTCGACAGCCTGGAATTGGCCTTCCGCCAAGGCCATGGAACGATTGTGATCCTCGTCGAATCGGGGAATTCGCAGGAATCCACGTCGCTTCAGAAAGAGCCGGGTTCAACCTGGACCGTCGACGGACGCAGTTTTTCAAGCTGGGAATTTTCTGTGCAGCTTCGCTGCCCCGGTTGTCGAGCCGAATTCGCCGACCCTGAACCGGGCCTCTTCAATTTTAACTCGCCTCTCGGTGCCTGTGGTGAATGTCGTGGACTGGGCGTCGCGACGGAACCGTCCGACTCGAAACCCGCTTCGTCATCGCCTTGCACAGCGTGCGGCGGATCTCGTTTGCAACCCGCCGCGCTCGCCGTCCGCATTGCCGGGATGAATATTCATGATTGGGCCAGCCTGACAGCGACCAAAGTCCAAAACGATCTCTCCGGGATCTTGGCGAATCTGCCGACCGACCAACGCCCATACGTCGAACCCATCCAACGCCAGATTTTCGCCCGCCTCAAGTACCTGCAAAACGTCGGTTTAGGGTACCTGACACTGGACCGACCGATACGGTCCCTTTCCGTGGGCGAGGCACAACGTGTGCGCCTGACGGCGATGCTCGGCTCGAACCTGGTTGACATGCTGTACGTGCTGGATGAACCGACGGCGGGATTGCACCCCCGTGATACAGAAAAGTTGCTGACAGAAATTGCCCGGCTGCGCAATACGGGCAACACGGTCGTCATGGTCGAGCATGACCCCGCCGTGATCGGGCTGGCGGATGAGATCATCGATCTGGGTCCCGCCGCAGGACGTGCCGGGGGGCAAGTGATCTTTCAGGGGCCGCCCGAAAAACTGATGGCCGCCAGCGAATCACTGACAGCAGCTTCTCTGCGAGACCACTCGACGAAGGGCAAGGCCGTCGGCAGAGAGCCTCGCAGTCCCACCGATTGGATCCGCCTTACTGGAATCGAACATCACAATCTGCACCAACTCGATGTCGACTTTCCTTTGGGAGTGCTGTGCGCAATCACCGGCGTCAGTGGCAGTGGCAAAAGCAGTCTCATCGAAGAAACATTTTATCCAGCCCTGCAACTCGCTTTATTCTCACGTCACAATTCCACGGCGAAACTAGGACGTGCCACCAACGCCGACGCATCACCTCGTCTGCAATTGCCCCCCACTTGCGGACACTACAAAGCGATCACCGGCTTCGAATCGGTTGACGAAGTCTGGCTGGTTGATCAGTCACCGATCGGAAAATCGGGGCGGGCGAATCCTGCGACCTTTTTAAATCTGTTTGGCGACATCCGTACTTTGTTTGCCACGACGACTGAAGCCCAGGTCCATAATTTCACCGCCGCACATTTCAGCTTTAACGCGGCGGGCGGTGGGCGTTGCGAAACCTGTGCCGGATCGGGCCGCATCTCGATCGACCTGCAGTTTCTGCCCGATGTCGTCCGGACCTGCCCGGATTGTCAGGGAACCCGTTTTCGCCGGGAAATTCTCGAATCCCGCTACCGGGGATTATCCATCGCAGAAGTGCTGAAACTGACCATTGGCGAGGCCTTCGGATTTTTTCGCGGTCAACATCGCCTGCAACGCCGGCTCAAGATACTTAAGGACATGGGGCTGGAATACCTGACTTTGGGCCAACCCGCCGATACCTTGTCGGGAGGCGAGTCGCAACGCCTGAAACTGGCTGCGTTTCTGGTTCGCGCCACCCGCAATCGGACATTGTTCGTGCTCGTCGAACCCACAACGGGGCTGCATCCGGCCGACGTCGCCCGCCTGCTTGAGGTGCTGCACCAGATGGTCGCGACCGGTCATTCGATCATCGCGATTGAACACAATCTGGACTTTATCTCGCAAGTCGACTATCTCATGGAATTGGGACCGGAAGCGGGAGAGGCAGGAGGCCAGATTGTCGCTCAGGGAACTCCCGGCGAAGTCGCCAAATCCGGAAAATCCCCTACAGGACGATTCCTCAGTCGCTAAGCCCCGAATCACCCGTCAGGAAGCGGGGCAAAAGTGGACCGGCGGCTGATTTGCCGCTGGAAATGCCACGGGCGTGTGTTAGGATGAATAGTTCATCATTTGCTTATACAGTGTTTCGTGTATCCCGGTTGAAGGGCTGGAGGTTTGGCCAATGGATGTTCACATCCTGGAGTGCCCTGCGTGCCACGCAGCGCTAGAAGAGGGCGCGTCGGTTTGTACAACATGCGGCGAACGGGTTGCGACTGACGCGACGGCGGCACCGGTCAAAATGCCGTCTTCGCTGCTGGAAGGCGACTCGGCGGAACGGGCCTGCCCGCGCTGCGGCATGATGGTGCCCAAACAGGTTCTGCGTTGCCGCGACTGTGGCTCCTACATGGATTCCGACGTGGAAGCCGCGGCCATGGCTCAACAGGCCAATCGGATGATCCGACCGGGCATGGGCACCGGCGCGTTCGGCTCACCGTCGTTCAATTCGATGGGCAACACCAGCGCACCGCTGAGTGGTTTTGCCGAAGTCGCCGATGACGACGACTTCGATATGGGCTCAGACTACGGGCTGGGTACGATCAAGTTACGCGATCTGGGAGACGACGAAGAAGATTCGTCGTCAGCCGCCGCCGACGATGACGACTTCGAAGCCGACGAATTTGTGGATTACGGTGTCGCCGGTCACACGGAACCGACCCCGGCCCCAACGCCGCCGGCGGCGCCTGTCGTGCCACCCACTCCAGCCGCTCCCCCGGGACCGGTCCCCCCCGCGGCGCAAGTCGAACCTCCCCCGGCCGCTGGTGCCGGCAGTGCACCGGCCGCACCGGGCGTATCCCACTCCGTCGAAACGGCAGGCGACGTTCTGCTCGATGCCGCGCTCGCCGAAGAAAGCGAAGCGTCGAAACGATCTAAATTGGGCAAACGCCGCTTGCTCAAACGCGAATCCGTGACCAGCCTGCCCCCCGATCGGTTCCTGGTGTACTGCCCGAATGGACACCGCGTGCAGGTGCAGGATAAACACCGCGGTCGGACGGGCCGCTGTCCCAACTGCAAGGCCTTGTTCTTTGTCCCGGCAGCTGAAACCAATCAATCGCTGGGACAGTCCGGCGGAGCGACGGTCGGCAGCCCCGATGCCGCCACCGCCGCCGAAGCGGCTCCGGTGGGCTACACAAAATGGATCACCGATGTGAAACTGCATCGGATCAATCCCGCCAAACTCAAACTTGTCCCCGGCAGCCTCGAATCCGAATATGAATCGGTCGACCTGGGTGCCTCGGCAGAGAACATGATGCTGGCCGTTCTGTTTTCTGGTGGTGGCCCGTTCCGCGCGATGCAGGAACCGAAAAAGAAGGCGGCCACGCGGAAGGCCATGCTGGATCATCTGGCTGCCAAAAAACCCCTGGATGAGTTGCCGGTCGTCAAGAAACAGTTGCTGACACCCGATCTGCTGGCGCAAATGAAGATTGTCCAGCCGACGATGCCCGGCGAAGAATCTCTGTTCGCCGACATCCCCATCTTTGGTAAAGGACGAATTGCCGTCCGCGTGGCTCCCGCCGATACCGCGAACGAGCGTGCCTACCTGTCATTTACCCTGTCGCAATTCCGCCAACTGTCGCAGATTCTGGCGGATCAATACAGCCTGGGGGGGTTCGGTTCGGGCACCAAGATTCCACTCACCGACCACGTGGTCGACCTGACCTGCCACTACAGCGATACTGTGCTGAAGTCACTGGCTCCTGACGGACTGGAGTACTATCAGTGCGATCCGTCCATCAAGCTGGTCGTTCTCGGTCGACGGTGCCAGAAGTGCAATCTGGTCGTCAGCGAAGACAGCCGTAAGAAAGAGAAGATTGGCGGCGCGACAGACGCCAGCATCGCCAAGGCACTGTGTCCTAAGTGCAAGGCCAAGTTCGGCACAAACACGCTGTTTGGCCTGACCCCAGCCGCCACGCCGACGACCTGAGATTGAAGGCACAACCCGCTGCGAGTTCTGACAGACACCGGCCGCTCAGGCCGGTGTCTTCTTTTTTGTCAGCAGCGAGACCACCACCAGCACGACGAACCCCAGCGGAATCGTCACGATTCCAGGCTGACTGAAAGGCACGGGGGAACTCGCTGCCGGCCAACCGTAAATGTCTTTATACATGTCGGCACTCAGCAGGATCCACGCCAGGGCCGAGAGCATGCCCACAGTGACCGACGCTGCGATCCCCTGTTTGGTTGTTCCCTTCCAGAACAGCAGCATGATCAAGGACGGCAAATTGGCGGACGCGGCGATTCCAAACGCCCAGCCCACCAGGTGGGCGACATTCATATTCTCAAACACGATGCCCAGCGCAATCGCAATCAGACCAACAACCACCGAGGCGATCTTGGCACACCGCACCTTGACGTGATCGGTCATCTCCAGCCGCAAGAAACTCGACAGCAGATCATGAGCGACGGCTCCGCTGGCAGCGATGATCAGACCGCTGACTGTTCCCAGCACGGTCGTAAAGGCGATCGCCGAGATCGCGGCAAACAGCCATTCACTGAAACTGCGGGCCAGCAATGGGGCGGCCATGTTGCTGTTGGTGAAATCGAGGCCGCCGCTGGTCATCGCTCCCAGGCCGATAAACAGCGTCAGCACATAGAAGAAACCGATGCTGGCAATCCCCACGATGGTACTCTTCCGGGCACTCGCTTGATCTTTCACCGTGTAATACCGGATCAGAATGTGAGGCAAAGACGCGGTCCCCCCGAACAAAGCCAGCATCAGCGACAGAAAATTCAGCTTATCGCCGACTTTGTCGCTGCGAATTCCTTTGAACGACGGCAGATTACCGGGCCTTAGAATTTCTTTACCCGTCGTCGGACGAGGAAAGTACACGGTTGTCACGCCGCCATCCGGCTCTTTGACTGTCGCGCTGTCTTTCTCCCAGACAACCACTTCACTCTGCTGCAGCGTACTGAGGAATTCGAACGGGCCGAGTTCCCCTGTCTGCATTTCGCCGGAAGGCAGACGGCTGACATGCCCCATAGGTTCCAGATCCCAGCGGGGCGTGCGTTCCTGAGGCAGACCATTGATGAATTTCTTCCCGTCACGCAGTGTGACGGTCTGAGCTTCCCAGCCTAAGGCGGGGTCCTGCCCCTCACCGGCTTTGCGCCAGACACGGAGTTCGCCGGTCTGTGTGTCGCGGAAGCGAACATAAGGCCGCCCTTCCCATCCCGGTTCATCCGGAACCGACGCCAGCGGTGCCCCGCCGGGCAGGGGCTGGCCGATCGGCGTAGGTCCGATACGGCGTGCTTGTTCCGGCCCTGCGGGAACTTCAAATCCCCGATTGAGAATCATCACCGTCAACACCGCACTGAACGTCACCAGCAGTGAGCCTTTAATGAACTGCACATACGTCGTGCTGACCATTCCCGCGGTGACGACGATCAATGTCACCACGGTTCCCACCAGCAGGACACCCGTCGCATGCGAGAACCCCAGCAACGGTTTGACCAGCGCACCGGCACCCACCATCTGCGGAATTAAATAAAAGATACTCACAACGAGCGTGCTGATCGCCGCCGACAGCTTAATCCCTTTGGAATTGAACTGGCTGTCGAGCGCGTCGGCGAAGGTGTACCGCCCCAATCGTTTGAGTGGCTCGGCGATCACAAAGAGCGCCACCACCCAGCCCGCGAGATACCCAATTGAGTACAGAAATCCGTCGTAGCCGTAGAAGGCAATCATCCCGCAGATGCCCAGGAACGACGCGGCCGACAGATAATCACCGGCGAAGGCAATGCCGTTGATGAACCAGTGGATCTGCCCTCCCGCGGCGAAGAATCCACTCGCTGATTTGGCCCGTGCTCCCAGATAGAAGCTTAAAGCCAGGGTCGCTCCGACAAACACCATGAAAATGGTGACCGCCAGTGGAGACGCTTCGTAAATCATGGCTGGCCTCCCGTCGGTTTTCGGCACAGCCAGGCATAGACGAAAGCCAGCAGCAACGCCGCGACGATCAGGCCAAATCCGTACAGGATCGCCAGGTTGATGCCTGCCAGCGGCGTCCGTTCCATTTCCTGCGGCGCGAAGACATTCAGCAACATGAAGCCCGCGTAAAGCACGAAATAGACCGCAAACAGGATCAGTCCCAGTCGCGCCCGGCGCCGGGCATCGGCTTCGTCGTAGGGTTCCTGCTCGGCAGGTGCGTGGTCAAAATGCGACATGTCGGTGTGTGCTGCGTCTTGAGAAAAATGGTGCCTGAAAACGTCTGGGCCTCAACCTATTTACCGGCCGAGGAGTGCTTCAGCTGACGATATCGGCGGATCAACGTATTCGTGGAACTGTCGTGCCCCAGCGTCGGTTCCGTTTTGGCTTCCAACTCCGGAATGATCCGCTCGGCCAGTTTCTTACCCAATTCCACGCCCCACTGGTCGAACGAGTCAATGCCCCAGATGATGCCCTGGGTGAACACGGCATGCTCGTAGAGTGCGATCAGCTTCCCCAGTGTCGCCGGAGTCAATTTGTCCAGCAGCAAAACACTCGAGGGTCGATTGCCGGTAAACGTTTTATGGCGAACCAGTTCTGCAGGTACGCCTTCGGAAGCCACTTCCTGTGAGGTCTTTCCAAACGCCAGTGCTTCGGCCTGGGCAAACACGTTGGCCAGCAACAGATCGTGATGTCGTCCCAGATCGTGCAAGGGTTGTACGAACGCAATGAAATCACAGGGAATCAGTTTCGTCCCCTGGTGGATTAACTGGTAAAACGAGTGCTGACCGTTAGTGCCCGGTTCACCCCAGTAGACCGCGCCGGTCTGATAATCCACCTCGGTCCCCTCCAACGTGACCGTCTTACCGTTGCTTTCCATGGTCAGTTGCTGCAGATACGCGGGGAAGCGCTTCAGATACTGCTCGTAAGGCAGCACGGCCAGCGTTTCCGCTTTGAAGAAACTGGTGTACCACAAGCCCAGGAGCGCCATCAGCACCGGCAGGTTCCGGTTCAAAGGCGCGGTACGGAAATGCTCGTCCATCTGATGGAAGCCGTCGAGCATCTCACGATAGTGGTCAGGTCCGATCGCCAGCATCGTCGACAAACCGATCGCCGAGGTCATCGAGTACCGTCCGCCAACCCAATCCCAGAATTCAAACATGTTGGCCGGATCAATACCAAACTTCTGCACCAAGTTCGTATTGGTTGAAACGGCGACAAAATGCCGGGCGACGGCCGCCGGGTCAGTCAACTTGGCCAGCAACCAGGTGCGGGCCGTTTCGGCGTTCGTCATCGTCTCAAGCGTGGTGAATGTCTTCGAAGCCACGATGAACAACGTCTCGGCCGGATCGAGATCGATCACCGCCTCGGCGAAATCGGTGCCATCGACGTTGGACACAAATCGAAATGTCAGTTCACGTTGGCTATACGACCGCAGCGCCTCATACGCCATCACCGGCCCCAGATCTGAGCCCCCGATACCAATGTTGACGATGTTGCGAATCGGACGGCCCGTGTGCCCCCGCCACTGTCCGCTGCGGACACGCTTGGCAAAATCCGCCATCCGGTCCAGGACCGCATGCACCGCGGGGATGACATTCTGCCCATCGACGACGATCGAAGCCCCGCGGGGCGCACGCAACGCGACATGCAGCACCGCCCGTTTTTCGGTGCTGTTGATTTTGTCTCCACGAAACATCGCCGCGATCCGGTCGGCCAGACCCGATTCCTCGGCGAGTTGTACCAGCAGTTTCAACGTTTCATCCGTGACGCGATGTTTCGAGTAGTCGTAATAGATTCCCACGGCGTCGAGGGTCAGCCGGGCTCCGCGCTGGGCGTCATCGGCAAAGAGCTGGCGCAACGTCAATTCGCGGACCTGCGGAAAATGGGTCTGCAGCGACTGCCAGGCCGCACGTTTCGTCAAAGGCGTGGTCATGAGATGTCTCGTCCGATTCGAAAAACGAAAGGTGGATCACACGGGCGGGTCGGATTATAGCCAAACGCGTGGCAGTTTCCTCACCGGCCGTCGAATTTCCAGACGGGCGCCGGCGGCCTGCCCGATTTGCCGAAGCCATCGTCGTCGAGCCGACGTGACGGCCCGATGACATTCATACCCCGGCGCGAACCGAGCGTCGCTAAGCACTCCGGCAGATGCGGCACACTGGCAACACGCCAACGAGCCACGGTACAGTACGGACTGCGTTCCTGGAGTCCCTCTGTTCTGGACAGACTCCTGTATTTCGACTCATCTTCAGAAAGCTCCCTCCCGTGAATCGACGCCGATTTCTGGAACTGTCTGCCGCCGGCCTGGCCGTGCCTTCTCTCTCCAGTTTCGCCGCGGAATTCGCCGACACCAAGCCCAAGCGAGTCGGGCTGATCGGCAGCGGCTGGTATGGCAAAGCCGACCTGTTTCGTCTGCTGCAGGTGGCCCCGGTGGAAGTGGTGTCGCTGTGCGACGTCGATAAAGTCATGCTGGCTGAAGCCGCCGAGATGGTGGCCGCCCGGCAAGTTTCCAAGAAAAAGCCCCGCACTTACGGGGACTATCGCCAATTGCTGGCGGAAAAAGATCTCGACATCGTGTTGATCGCGACGCCCGATCATTGGCATGCGCTGCCCATGATCGCCGCGGTCGAAGCCGGGGCCGATGTGTACGTTCAAAAACCGATCAGTGTCGACATTGTCGAAGGCCAGGCCATGGTCGCCGCGGCACGCCGCACCGGACGGGTGGTCCAGGTGGGCACGCAGCGGCGCAGCACGCCGCACCTGATCGACGCACTCGAGACGATCGTGAAGCCGGGCCTGTTGGGCAAAGTGGGGCTGGTCGAGATCTACTGTTATTACCACATGCGCACCCGTGAGAATCCTCCGGATTCGCAGCCCCCCGAGTCGCTCGACTACGAAATGTGGACGGGACCCGCCCCGCTGCGCCCGTACAACAAGCTCGTCCACCCGCGGTCCTGGCGGGCGTTTATGGAATATGGGAACGGTATCGTCGGAGACATGTGCATTCACATGCTCGATACGGTGCGCTGGATGCTCAATCTGGGCTGGCCCAAACGGGTCTCCTCAAACGGCGGAATCCTGGTCGATAAAGGAAGTAAAGCGAACATCACCGATACGCAGACGGCGACTTTTGAATTCGACGAATTCCCTGTCGTCTGGGAGCATCGCAGCTGGGGACATCCGGTCGATCCGAAATACCCCTGGGGAGCCACGATCTATGGCGAACGCGGAACGCTGAAATTGAGCGTCAACAGCTATGATTTCCAGCCACTGGGTGCGGGCAAGCCGATCAGCAAAGACGTCGTCATGGAACTCGACAAGTATCCCGAAGACAAAACCGAGAAAGATCTCGAACGTCATGTCGCCCCGGCCATTC
>JAFEBR010000484.1 GCA_018242565.1 Planctomycetota bacterium
CGTGGTTGAACAGGCTGCGTGGGATATTGTCGGCACGGGTTTTTCGTATGACGGCAAATGGCGTGTCACGGCGATCAACGCCGATGCCCGCACGCAAGTCAAGCTGGTCGCGACTGACACCGGCACAGCGGTCGCACTGCCGGAGTTCCCCCGAGCCGATATCACCGGTCTCGTCATCAGTCGCTCGGGCAAGAACATCGCCTTTTATGTCAACGGCGACACGTCTCCCGCCGATCTGCATGTGCTGCAGGTGGGCAGCGGCAAAGTCGCACGATTGACGAATTCACTCAACCCGGCCATCCAGGCGCGCGACCTCGTTGAGTCTCAGAACATCCGCTACAAATCGTTTGACAACCTTGAGATTCCCGCCCTGCTGTACCGACCGCAGAGTGCCTCGGCCGACGCCAAGGTCCCGGCGCTGGTCTGGGTGCATGGCGGACCGGGTGGGCAAAGCCGCACCGGCTACAACGCCAACATTCAGTTTCTCGTAAACCAGGGTTATGCCGTCCTGGCGGTGAACAACCGCGGCTCATCCGGTTATGGCAAGACGTTCTTCCACGCGGATGACCGCAATCATGGGGAGAATGACCTGCAGGATTGCATCTACGGTCGCCGTTACCTGGAAAAGCTGGACTGGGTGGACAGCCATAAAATTGGCATCATTGGCGGATCGTACGGCGGATTCATGGTCTGTGCAGCCCTGGCGCTGCAACCCGATGCCTTCGATGTCGGGGTGAACATTTTCGGTGTCACCAACTGGTTGCGGACACTCAAGTCGATTCCACCGTGGTGGGCCGATATGAAAGAGGCCCTGTACGCCGAGATGGGCGATCCCGAGAAGGACAAAGACCGCCTGACGCGGATCAGCCCGCTGTTTCAGGCCAAGCACATCAAGAAGCCGTTCCTGGTGTTTCAGGGAGCGAATGATCCGCGGGTGCTCAAGGTTGAATCGGACGAAATCGTCGAGGCCGCCAAAAAGAACGGTGCGCCAGTGGAGTACGTGGTGTTCCCCGACGAAGGCCATGGCTTCGCCAAGAAAGACAACCGGATCAAAGCCGCAGAAACTCAGGCCGCATTTCTGGATAAGTACCTGAAGTGAAACTGGCCGGTCTGGACATCGCTTACGAACGCAGGTGCCGTCGCGCGACGGCACCTGCTTCATTCCATGACGTATTCGACGGTATCGTCACTGCCCAGCAGTTTGAAATCGATAAACCAGATCAGACCGATAATCAGGATGATCACGATCCGAAACACCACGGCCCCCCAGCGAATATACTGGCCGGGCTGCAACTCTGACGCAAATGTCACGACGGACATTATGACGACGATCACCATCGCCACAGTCCCCAGCATGGCCAATCCATCCATCAGCATGCCGATGAGTCGGGCGGCATTCAGGCGAAACAACAAACCCAGCAGTACCAGTACATCAAGCCCGGCCCAACCCATCATGGCGACGACAGGCCACGAGGCATGTTGCAGATTGTTGCCATTAAAAATCGGGCCCTGGACGATCGAAATGGCTTGTTTCCCCACAAAGAACCAGAACACACTGCCTAACGTACACAGTAAGCAGGTGGCGACAACAGTTGCCGGAATCGGACGGCGGGGTGTTTTCTGCACCGCGGCACGGCGCGCTGGTTTCGGCCGGCTTTTGGGCTGTCGTCGCCGGGGAGGGGGCGGCTCTGGGGTTACATCTTCGATCAAGTCCGACCAGTCATCATCCAACGCCGGCTCTTCATCCAGTGTGGCCACAGGCAAGGGGACGGGAATCAGCGTTTCGCAACCCTTACAGCGGAATTTCTTGCCCGCCGCATCGTCCTTGACCTGATACGATTTCTGACACTGGGCGCACGTGATCTTGATCGACATGGTGTTGCGGCTCCACAACCAATGACGCGCTGGTGAAAGTTCGACCCGCATGCGAATAGCCCAATTCGCATGTACACCTTATCATTGACCAATTGCGAAGAAATAACAAGCCCAATTCTTTGGGGTGATGCCATCAGACAGACACAGCCTCCCGGCTCGAACCTGTCATGAGCGCGTGAGGCCCAGCCTGAAGGACACACTTCCACCGGACAAGTGTACCAACACGGGCACCAAGCAGGCCCTGCGAAACAACAGCATGTGCCGACCGCAGAGGTTACTGACGAGCCACTTCGGCAGGCGTTGCCACTGGTTGTGATCGCCCCATCGCAGAACGCAAAGGCCACTCTCAGGAGGTAACCGAGAAACAAGTCGCGATCCCGTTGCATGCCCGTGACAACGGACCTGCGTTGTCATGACCGGAAATCGGCGACCGAGTCATTCCTGCGGCCCGTACCACACAAACGCAACACCAACTCTGTCCGCCGGGCGGCGGCGATTGCCCCCAACTATTCCTTCAGCACCTGAATCTCAACTTTGCGGAAATCGACGGGATGGCTTTCCGACTGCAGCGATATCGTGCCCCGGTCGAGCATCTTGGGTTGCTTGGCGAGCAATTCCTTGGCGTGCGCGTCGGTTTCATCGAGTTGGGGCTCGCTGTATTCCAGCACCGTCTTGCCATCGACCTTGTGCCGAATCAGTTTGTTCCCGTGAACTTCAATCTCGACCGTCACCCACTGCTCGCCGTGATAGGTCTTAGAAGTCGAATTCGTACAGTGGCGGGTGATCAACTCGCCATTCATGACAATATTCGTGCCGGGCGTGCACAGGTTGGCCGTCGGACGCTCTTCGGTCCCGTTCCCCCCCAGCAACTGCACTTCAATCGACGCAGGAAAATCCTGATCGCGCCCCATTGTTTCCGGCGATTCGCCGTGAATCATCACGCCGCTGTTACGAATCGCCCAGCCCGGGCCACCTTCGGCCTGTTCACCCACAAACCGGTATTCGACCCGCAGGCGGTAATGCGAAAACGTGTCCTTGTAGAAGATGTGTCCGAATTGTCCGCGGAACTTCTTGTACTTGGTCTTATCGTACCGCACTTTCAGCAGGCCATCTTCCACCCGAAACGTGTCGGCGAAGTTCTCACCCAGTGGATGCGATTTGATTTTGATCGTCCATCCGTCCAGGTTCTTGCCGTTGAAGAGCTGAACCCATTTTTCCTGCGGTTCGTCGGCCGCACGAACAGGCACGAATGCCAGACACATCAAACCGGCCAGCACGACACAACGGCGAATGTTCACAGCGCACTCCACGGAAAACAGGCGTTCGTGACGCAGGACAAGGTGCAGACTCTGCAGGAAATGCCGCGTCGACACGCGACCCCGCGACAACGCCGATTACGGACAGCACGGCAGACATTCGGCCCTGCCGTGCTGTTGGAACCGGCGACTGGCTCGTTACTCTTCCGTCGCTTCTTCCTCGGTGTCCGTTTTCTTCGCCGGCTTCTTGGTGCCGTCGTCCACCGTCGGAATCAATTCTTCGCCGGTGATATCCGCGCGACGCGCGTACGACATGCGGATCGCCGAGATCGGGTACAGCCGGATCACGCGTCCCTTGTAAGTGAGCTTCCCTTCGGGATCGCGGCTGAGATCTACGGCGACTTTGTCCGAAGCCAGACCGGCGTACAGGGCCGCGAAGGTTTCCGGATCGACGCCGCTGGCCGACTTCAGATCATCGAATGTTCCGCCGCCACCAGTGAGGACCGTAAACGCATTCACACCCTTGGTGGCCGATTCCTTGAGTTTCCCTTCCGCTTCGAGGGCGTCCCAGGCGGCCTTCAGGGCGTCAGCAGCCGTCTTGATCTTGGCCTTCGTCTCGTCACTGAGACCGGTATCGCCCGCGTCACCCGGCTTGGCCTTGGCCCCCTGCGCGAACAGGCTCGTCGGCGACAGCAATTGTGAGGCGCCCAGGAAATAGCCCACCAACAGCAAAGCCACGCCGCTGGTAATCGTGATCGATGTCCGCATGTGTCACTCCTCAGTTCAAATTCAGTATCGGAAAGGTGCCTGATGACCGGTTAAATGATCGAACGATCTCTGCTCATAGTGGCGGTTCCACGTGGTTCCTGCAAGGTCAAGAGTTTTCGGCCCAACCCACCATACCGCATCGCATTCTGACGCAAAGTCCGAATCTGCCGGACACTCGATTCCCCGTGTCGGCGGGCGGCCAACCCAGCCGAAACGAAACTTGTGAAGGCTGCACCCGAGGGGTATCATAAAATTCTGCTGATGGATTCTCGAAACCTCGTGCTGCGCAGAAAACCGTCCATGAAAGCTGGCTGGAAATTCGTCTGTGGGCTGTTCTGTCTTCTGGTCGCCTCGGCGACCGCTGCCGCAGAGCCCGCGAATCCCGAACACGTCGACTACGTTCAGGACATCAAGCCGATTCTCTCTCGGCGCTGCTATTCCTGCCACGGGGCCTTAAAACAGAAAAGTGACTTGCGGTTGGATACCGCAGCCCTGGCCCTCAAAGGGGGCCAAAGTGGTCCCGCCATTGTCGCTGGTCAAAGTGCCGAGAGCCTGCTGATCGAAGCCGTCACCGGCGAAGGCGGCGTGGCGAAGATGCCCCCCGAAGGGGACCCCCTCACTGCCGAGCAGATTGCCAAACTGAAAGCCTGGATCGACCAGGGCGCGAAAGCTCCCGTAGAAGCCATCCCGCAGGATCCGGCTCGACATTGGTCGTATCAGGCTCCCGTTCGACCGGCGGTGCCTGCGGCACAGAATGCAGGCTGGGTGCGCAATCCGATTGATGCCTTCATTGCCGCCGAGCATGAGCGTCGAAAACTGGTTCCCAGTCCCGAAGCCTCGAAACAGACGCTGTTGCGGCGGGTATATCTGGATCTGATTGGATTGCCCCCCACCCGGGCCGAAATGCAGGCCTTCCTGGCAGACACATCGGCCGACGCGTACGACCGAGTCGTCGATCGCCTGCTCGACAGCCCCCACTACGGCGAACGCTGGGGACGCCACTGGATGGACGTCTGGCGCTACAGCGACTGGGATGGTCACGGTGCCGAAGTCCGCGAAAGCCAGCCTCATATCTGGCGCTGGCGTGACTGGATCATTCAATCGCTGAATGCCGACAAGCCGTACAGCGAGATGATCGTCGAAATGCTCGCCGGCGACGAACTGGCGCCCGACAACCCCGATGTGGTCCGCGCCACCGGTTTCCTGGTCCGCAACTGGTACAAATTCAATCGCAACGTCTGGATCGACTTTTCGATCGAGCACACGTCGAAGGCTTTTCTCGGCACGACGATGAACTGTGCCCGCTGCCACGACCATATGTACGATCCCATCTCGCAACAGGAATACTACAAATTCCGGGCCTTCTTCGAACCCCACGATATCCGGACTGACCGCGTCCCGGGACAGGCTGACACCACCAAAGATGGGTTGGTTCAGGTGTACGACGCCAACCCCGCGGCTCCCACCTTCGTCTTCGCACGGGGTGACGAAAAGAACCCGGATAAAGACCACCCCGTGTCGGCCGCCTTGCCCGGCGTGCTCGCCAAGGCCGAATTGCCGCTGGCCAGTATCCCGCTGCCAGCCACTGCGTACTACCCCGGACTGCGACCGCATGCCCAGGCCGAAGCCTTGAACCAGGCACGCAGTGAAGTCGAGAAATCGAAAGCCGGCCGGCAAGACGCGTTGGCCAAAGTGGAACTCGCCAAAAAGAAACTCGCCGACTTCGCGGCGACCCAAGCCACTGCCGCGGCCGCAACCGCACCGGCTGTGCCCGCGACGCCCCTCTTCGCCGACGAATTCGCGGCCGCCAAACCCGAACTGTGGACCCTCGGCGCCGGTCAGTGGGAATACGCCGGTGGCAAGCTGCTGCAGAAAGACCCGCGTGATGCGATCACTCAGGCGCTGTCCGTCCGGACCCACCCTGCTGATTTTATCGCCCGCTTCAGGTTCAAGACCACCGGCGGCAAGGTCTACAAGTCGGTGGGGCTCAGCTTCGATGCTTTCGAAGATCGTGACTTCTGGGCGGCCTACCTCAGTGCCACTGGCAAGTTGTCGGTCTTCCGCCGGGTGAACGGCCAGGATCAGTACCCCGCAGATGCGAACCGGAACTATCCCGTCGAACTCAATCGCGAGTACGAATTGCAAGTTGCGGTGCGAGGCCTGCTGTTGAACGTGTCGGTCAACGGCAAGCTTGAATTCGTTTACAAGCTGACGGGCGACCGCCGCAAAGACGGCCGCATCGCTTTGTGGACGTACGACGCCACCGCGGAGTTTCTGCGTGCCCAGGTCGAAGAAATGCCCGCTTCCTATGCGATGTACGAAAAAGCGGGGGACGCTCCGGTCCCTGTCAGCGAAGCCGACCTGAAACTGGCCGTAGTGCAAGCCGAACAATCACAGGCTCTGGCCGAGAAAACGCTGGCCACTGCGGAAGCCGCCCTCACCTGGACGGTGAACCGCATCGCCGCCGATCAGGCGAATTATGCGAACCCACCGGCACCCCAGGCGAAAGATCTGTCGCTGATTGCTGGCGGTGCTGAGCGTAAGCATGCCTTCCTGCTGGCCGAGCAGAATTTGCTGGCCGCCGAGCACAAACTGTCGACAGCCCGGGCCCTGCCCAATCCTGCCGACGACAAAACGAAGAAAGCTGTCGCCGATGCCGAGGCGGCGGTCGCTGCTGCGACAAAAGCCCGCGATGCCGCCCGTGAGGCTCTGGCCCAGCCTTCGGAAGCGTACACGCGATTTGGACCGGTCTACCCGCAGACGACTTCGGGCCGTCGACTGGCTTTGGCACGTTGGATTGCCGACCGGAATAATCCCCTGACCGCCCGGGTGGCGATCAATCACATGTGGTTGCGACATTTCGCGACCCCCCTGGTACCGACCGTCTTTGATTTCGGGTTAAATGGGAAGCCCCCCACTCACCCGGAACTGCTCGACTGGCTGGCTGTCGAACTGATGGAGCCCAGCACGACCTCTCCTGGAGGTTCATTGGGTGCCACGGGTCCCTGGCGGATGAAACACATCCATCGGCTGATTGTCACCAGTATGACCTATCGGCAACAGTCGTCCGCAGCGCCCACGATCGAGCCTAACCGCCAGATCGACCCGGATAACATTGCTCTGTGGCGGATGAACGTCCGCCGCATGGAAGCCGAGATCATCCGCGACAGCACCTTGTACGTCGCGGGCAAACTCGACAACACCATGTCCGGAGCCGAACTCGACGAGAACACGGGGATGACCGCCACCCGACGGAGCGTTTATTTCCGAAACAGCAAAGAGAAGAAAATGACGTTCCTCGATCTCTTCGATCGCCCCAACGTCGTGGAATGCTATCGCCGCAGCGAGAGCGTCGTACCGCAACAGGCCCTGGCGATGGCCAACAGTCCTCTTTCGCTGGCACAGGCGCGAGTGCTGGCCAAGTCGCTGTCGGCCGAAGCCGGCGCCACCACCGATGCCGCGACATCCGAGAAGTTCATCACCATCGCCTTCGAACAGATTCTGTGTCGCCCCCCCACCGCGGCCGAACGGTCCGAATGCCAGACCTTCCTCGTTGAACAGGCGGGGCGTTTTGCCAACCCCACGACACTCACGCAGTTCAAAACGGGCACACCCAGCTCAGTTCCCGCTGCCAGCGATCCGCAACAGCGGGCACGCGAAAATCTGGTCCATGTGCTGCTCAACCACAACGATTTTCTGACCGTACGGTAAACTGACTGGCGTGCGCTGAACGCGGATGACGATGTCCCTCAGACCAACCTGCCTGACAGCGATTTTTGAAAGACGTCGACCATGACATTTCCTGACCGCCGCTCAACTCGCCGCGACTTTCTGGCTGGAGCCGGCATGGGCTTTTCCAGTCTCGTCCTGGGCAAGATGCTGGCCGACGAAGGCATCGTTCGCGCCCATGACGTCGACTCCTGGTCGAAGCCCGATGGCCAGCCGCAGTTCGCCCCCAAGGCCAAGAGTATCATCTGGATCTTTCTCATTGGCGGCATGAGCCAGATGGAGTCGTTCGATCCGAAGCCCGAACTCAACAAATGGGCCGGCAAGACATTCGCCGAGTCCCCCTACCAGAAATTCCTCGAATCCCCCTACCTGAAGAAAAACCTGCGGGAGTTCATCGAAGGGCTGCATAAGGTTCACCCCAAGATCTACGAGATGCAGGTTGGCTACCGGAAATACGGCCAGAGCGGACTGGAAATCAGCGACTGGTGGCCCCACGTGGGTGCCTGTGCCGACGACCTGGCTTTGGTTCGCTCGATGTGGACGACCGACAACAACCACGGCGCCCAACTGCAATTCCACACCGGCCGACACGCCCTCGAAGGTCAGTTTCCCACCATCGGTTCCTGGGTTCATTACGGTTTGGGCACCCTGAACGGCAACCTGCCGCAGTTCGTGGTCATGGGCACTCCGATCGCCGACTGCTGTGGCGGAGTGGGCGCTCACGGTTCGAACTACCTCGGGCCCGAGCACGCCGGCGTACAACTGGCCATCGACCCGCAGAACCCGCTCCCTTTTGCCGTTCCCGCGGGGGACATGTATCGCGAAGAACAGCAGCAGGAATTCGCTCTGCTCGGTCGATTGAACCGGCTGTCAGCCGCCGCGCATCCAGAAGACCCGGCCATCGAGGCGCGAATCAAATCGTACGAACTGGCGTTCCACATGCAGACCGCGGTTCCCAACATCGTCAATTTTGCCGCCGAGACGCAGGCCACCCAGGCAGCCTACGGCTTGCAACAACCCGAAACCAAGACGTTTGGCGAACAGTGCCTGGCGGCCCGTCGGCTCGTCGAACAGGGAACCCGTTTCGTCCAGATCTTTCATGGCTCGAATGGCGGTGCCGGTGCCTGGGATGCCCACGGGGCACTCAAGGCCGGGCACTCGGCACTCTGCAAGCAGGTTGATCAACCGATCGCCGCCCTGATCCAAGATCTGAAACATCGGGGTCTGCTCGACGAAACCCTGGTCGTGATCGGCACCGAGTTCGGTCGCACGCCCGGGGCCCAAGGGTCCGATGGACGCGACCACCACCCCTATGGCTTCTCGATCGCTTTGGCGGGCGGAGGTGTAAAAGGCGGGATCGCCCATGGCGCCACCGATGAACTGGGCTTCCACGCCGTCGAAAATCGGCACTATGTGACCGACCTGCATGCCACTGTGCTGCACCAGTTGGGGCTCGATCCACGTCGATTGGAAATTCCCGGCCGCAAACGGCTGGAAATCGATTTCGGTCAGCCCATTCGTGAGATTCTGTCGTAGGAACCGATCCGATCATGCCGATTCACCCCGCACCGCACAGGCCCACCGCCGGACAGTTCCGCCCCAATCGCCGCACCTTCCTGGCTGATGTGGGGATGGGTTTCACCGGGCTGGTGCTGGGGAAGATGCTGGCCGACGACGGAGTCGTCCGCGGGAACGACGCAGCCGGTTGGGTCCCGCCCGATGGCAACCCGCACTTCGAGCCACGGGCGAAGAGCGTCATCTGGATTTTTCTGGTGGGTGGCATGAGCCACATGGAGAGCTTCGATCCCAAACCGGCTCTCAACGAACACTCTGGCAAGACGATCGCCGAGTCGCCTTACAAGAGCGTGCTCGACTCACCTTACCTCAAGAAGAACCTGCGCGAGTTCGTCGCCGGCAATCACAAAGTCTACCCGACGATCTATCCGCTCCAGGTGGGCTACAAGAAATACGGCCAGTCGGGCATCGAGATCAGCGACTGGTGGTCCAATTTGGGGAGTTGCATCGACGACGTGGCCATTGTCCGATCGATGTGGACCACCGACAACGACCACGGCGCGCAGCTTCAGTTTCACACCGGAAGGCATGCGCTCGAAGGTCAGTTTCCGACTATCGGCTCCTGGATTCATTATGGTCTGGGAACCCTGAACGCCAACCTGCCGCAGTTCGTCGTCATGGGGACTCCCATCGCCGACTGCTGTGGCGGAGTCGGCGCGCACGGGGCCAACTACCTGGGCCCCGAGCATGCGGGGGTGCAACTTTCCACCGATCCAAGCAACCCGCTCCCCTTCGCTGGTCCGGGGACTGATGTCTATCGGGAAGAGCAGCGGGAAGAGTTTGCCCTGCTGAACCGCTTGAACAGAATGTCCGAGGTCGAGTACCCCGACGACCGATCATTGGCCGCACGCATCAAGGCTTACGAACTCGCCTACCATATGCAGGTCGCCGTTCCTAACGTCGTCGATTGCGCGGTTGAGACGGCCGCCGTCCAGAAACTGTATGGCCTCGACAACAAGACGACCGAGACCTTCGGTCGGCAATGTCTGGTGGCCCGCCGACTCGTGGAACAGGGAACCCGTTTCGTGCAGATCTTTCATGGTTCGAACGGCGGTGCGGGCGCCTGGGATGCCCATGGCGGCCTCAAGGCCGGGCACTCGGCGCTGTGTTCTCAGGTCGATTTGCCAATTGCCGGTCTGATCAAAGACCTCAAACAGCGGGGCCTGCTCGAAGAGACCATCGTCGTTATTGGCACGGAATTCGGACGTACACCGGGAGCCCAGGGCGCCGATGGACGCGACCATCATCCGTATGGTTTTTCGATTGCGCTCGCCGGGGCTGGAATCAAGGGAGGTGTCGTACACGGCAGCACCGATGAACTCGGTTTCCACGCCGTAGAAAATCGGCACTACGTGACCGACCTCCATGCCACCGTCCTGAAGCAGTTGGGACTCGATGCCCGTCGGCTGGAGATCCCCGGCCGCAAGCGACTCGACATCGACTTCGGGAAACCCATCACCGAAATCCTGGCGTGACGCGGTCTGCATACACAGGAAATGGCCTGTGACTTTCCCCGTTCCTTAGGCCGACGCGCAGACAGACGAGTGCCGCGCCAGTCGGTCCACACGTTCCCAGCCACGGCCAGCATTTCTCCCCCCCCCGCACAGGCTGTCCCGGGCCCGATTGGCCAAGTCCTGCCGCCGGCAGACAGCCTTGTTCCACGGACTACGCGGCCATTACATTAGAACACGTCGTTTGCCGTGTTTTTTCCGTATTGAGAGAGAATTCCCTGTGTTTTCCAAATATTGGTGTGTGCGTTCGCTGTTCTGTCTGGGATTGGCCACGGCGGGGGTGCTGCTGTCGGTGACGCTCCCCGTCGACTACCTGTCGGCGGCGGTCCCCCCGAATACCAAAGTGGCCCCCGCCTCGCACGATGCCGAATTGGCCCTCTCGCGAATCAAAGTCCAACCGGGGCTGAAGATTGACCTGTGGGCCGCCGAACCACTGCTCGCGAATCCCGTGGCGTTCTGCATCGACGAACGGGGCCGCGTCTACGTCGCCGAGACGTTTCGCCAGAGCAAAGGGGTCGAAGACAATCGCGGTCACGGACACTGGCTGGACGATGATCTGGCGGCCCAGACCCTCGAAGACCGCCTCGCCTATTTCTGGAAGCACCTCGGCAACAAGGTCTGGCAGTACACCAATGAAGAAGACCGCATCCGCATCCTCGCCGACACCAACGGCGACGGAAAAGCGGATTCATCCACCATCTTCTCCGACGGCTACAACGCCGTGCTGGAAGGAACCGGCGCGGGCGTCCTGGCGCGCGGGGGCGACGTCTGGTACACTAACATCCCGCACCTCTGGCGTTTGCGTGACACCGATGGCGACGGTAAGGACGACCTGCGCAAACCGTTACACTACGGCTATGGTGTGCGGGTGGCACTCCGCGGTCACGACATGCACGGGCTGACCTTTGGCCCCGATGGGCGGATCTATTTCAGTATCGGTGACCGCGGCTTCAATGTGACGTCGCAGGAAGGGAAGCGGTTCGTGTATCCCGACCAGGGGGCCGTGCTCCGCTGCAATCCCGATGGTTCTGAACTTGAAGTGTTTGCTTCCGGATTACGGAATCCGCAGGAAATCGCCTTCGATGATTTCGGCAACCTGTTTACGGGAGACAACAATTCGGACAGTGGTGACCGGGCCCGTTGGGTGTACGTGGTCGATGGGGGCGAAACGGGCTGGCGCATGAGCTTCCAGTACCTTTCGGACCGCGGTCCCTGGAATCGCGAAAAGCTCTGGCACCCCCAGCATCCCGGGCAGGCGGCGTATATCGTGCCCCCCATCGCCAATATCGCCGACGGCCCCTCGGGCCTGACACACTACCCCGGCGTCGGTCTTCCCGAGAAGTATGCCGATCACTTCTTCCTGGTGGACTTCCGCGGCGGTTACGCCAACAGCGGCGTGCGTTCGTTTGCCATGAAACCCCAGGGAGCTTCGTTCGAACTCGTCGATTCTCAGGAATTCCTGTGGTCGATCCTGGCGACCGATGTCGACTTCGGTCCCGACGGCGCGATGTATGTCGCCGACTGGGTCGAATCGTGGGATGGCGTGGGCAAAGGGCGGATCTACAAACTGCACGACCCGGCCTCTGAGGACAATCCGGCCTTGAAGCAGGCGGTCTCGCTATTCAAGACCGGGTTTGACAAGCGTTCCAACACCGAACTGGCCGGCTTGCTGGGTCATGCCAGTGCCAAAGTCCGCCAAGAGGCGCAGTTCCATCTGGCCGACCGTGGACCGGCCGCGGTCGAAACTCTAACTGCAGTCGCGACCCGCAACAGCAACCGCTTCGCTCGACTGCACGCCATCTGGGGCCTCGGTCAGATCGGTCGTAAAACGCCAGCGGTCCTCGCCGGGATTCTCCCCCTCCTGGGTGATGCCGATCTCGAGATCCGAGGCAACACAGCCCGAGTGATTGGCGAGGCGGCCTACAATCCCGGAGCAGAGAAACTGGTACCGTTGCTGCAAGATGCCGAACCTCGAGTCCGGTTCCTGGCGGCGCTGGCCTACAGCCGTGCTGGCACGGCTGGTCAACTCGCACCGATCATCGAACTGCTGCGCGACAACGCCGATGCCGACCCGTATGTGCGACACGCCGGGGTGATGGCGCTGACCCGCCTCGGGCAACTGCCGCAATTGCAGGCATATGCCAGCGACGCATCCCCGGCCGTACGACGAGGTGTGCTCCTGGCGCTGCGCCGGCAGCAGCATCCTGAGATTGCCACTTTCCTCGCCGACACAGACCCGAGCCTGGTCGAAGAAGCCGCGCGGGCCATCAATGACGTGCCGATCAATGCAGCGCTGCCTCAACTGGCCGGCCTGGCGAATCGTCACGGTCTGACTCCCGCGACCCAGTATCGAGTGATCAACGCCAACTTTCGGCTGGGAACGGCCGACGCGGCACGAGTGGTGGCGGCCTACGCTGCCGATGCCGACACAACTCCCGAAATCCGGAAAGAGGCGGTGCAGGCGCTGGGCGACTGGGCAGCACCCTCCGGGCGCGATCGCGTGATGGGACTGTGGCGTCCACTTCCCAAACGCGATCGGGAACTGGCCGCCGCCGCCTTCCGCGACAAACTGGGGGGCATCTTCGCGGGACCGGGTCCCGTGCGCGAAGCGGCCACCAAAGTCGCCGTGCAACTCGAGATCAAGGAAGTCGGCCCCGTCCTCGTGCAGACCCTGCACGATTCCCGGCAGCCACCGCAGTCCCGGGCCGACGCACTTGAAGCGCTGGCTGGGCTGAATTACGACAAGCTCGCCGAGGCCGTCGAAACGGCCCGGACATCCGATCAACCCGAATTGCGCGTGGCTGCCCGCCGCGCCCTGGTCCGCCTGCAACCGGATGCCGCGTTGGCTGACCTGAAGCAGGCGTTGGAAGCTGGAACGCTGATCGAAAAGCAATCGGCCCTGTCGCTTTTGGCCGAGATCAAAGGCTCGGGATCGGCCGATCTGCTGGTGGCCTGGCTCGATAAAGCCGTGCGCGGCGAGGTGCCGCTGGAGATTCAACTCGACCTGCTGGAAGCCGCGGCACAGCGCAAGCTGCCCCAGATTCAGCAGAAGCTCACCGAGTTCCAGGCACTGCAATCGACGGCCGATCCGCTGGCCGCCTATCGTCCGGCCCAAGCGGGGGGACAAGCCGAACGCGGTCGCCGTGTATTCCAGCGCGGCGATCTGTCCTGCGTCCGGTGCCATAAGGTGCAAGGACAAGGGGGCGAAGTGGGCCCCGATCTGTCTAAGATCGGTTCACAGCAGAAACGCGACTACCTGCTGGAAGCCATTGTGTTCCCGGATAAGCAGATCGCCAAAGGTTTCGACCCGGTGGTCATCGTCACCGACAGCGGCAAGGTCTATTCTGGAATCATCCGGGAAGAAACCGACACGCACGTACGCCTCATGAACGCCGACGGGCAACTGGTCGCGATTCCCAAAACCGAAATTGAAGAGCGGGTCCGTGGCAAGTCCGCCATGCCCGAAGATCTGATCAAAAAGCTCAATCGCTTTGAACTTCGCGATCTTGTGGAGTTCTTGTCCAGCCTGAAGTAAGATCCGGGTTCTAAATCCAGGTATTCCGCAGAACATTGAGCTGACTTAACGGCGAGAGACCTTACGGCGAACTTATGGCAGACGCAAAAATTGACATCGTCGGACCGGGGGATATCCCCCTGATCTCCGATCTTTATAACCAGATCTTCCGACCCGCCCGCGACGCCGCGTTCTTCCGCCGGCGCTTCCAGGGACGCTGCAACGTGCTGATGCTCGTGGCCAGCCAGCAGTCGGAACCGACCGGTTTCTACATCGGTTTCGAATTGAAGCCGACCGTGTACTTTTCGTGGTTTTACGGCGTTTTGCCACCATACCGCCGCATGGGCATCGCCTCGCAACTGCAGGATGCAGTCCACGCCTGGGCTGCCGAGCAGGGTTACGAGTCGATCCGCTTTGAATGCCACAATCAGCATCGTCCGATGCTGCATCTGGCGATCGCCCGCATGTACGACATCGTCGGCATTCGCTGGGATCCCGACCGCGGTGCCAACCTGGTGATCTTCGAAAAATCGCTGATCACCTCGACCTGAGTCGATCGCGCACAAATCGACCGGGGGCCGATCAGGCGACTATCGCCGGGCCCAGCGGATTTCGTCGGCGTCGAAGTACCGCGCGATCGGCCCCTGAACGAAGACGATCATCCATACGGCGTAGCCCACGGCGGCTCCCGACAGGGTGTCGCTCAGGTAGTGCGCGCCGGTTTCGATCCGCTGCATGGCCACCATCGCCGCCAAGGTGTAGAACAACACCCGGCCGCGTGGGAACACCGACGACAAGGCCAGGCAGAATCCCACCGCCATCGCGGTATGAGCCGAGGGCCAGCTTTGAATCGGCGACCCACCCCCACTTCCCGGCAGGAAATTCCGGAAGGTGCTGGTCACGGTCCCCGCGAAATCGAAATTGCGCGGACGTACCCGGGCAACGGTCGTCTTGAGCAAGTCGGCGAACAGCCCGGAACAAAGGGCCCCTGCTGCAATTCGAAACCCGGCCCCCCGTTTGGGACCGGCACAGAACACAATCGCCAGCGAGACACAGATCACCGCCGTCGGTTGTCCAAAAGGCTCAACCGCCTCCAGCACATTGTGAACGACTTTACGAATCCGCTGCCAGGGCTGTGCCCAGTCCTGATCCACCATGTGCCGCGAGATGTCGAGATCAATCAGCAAGGCCATCCCCGCCAATAACAGCAGCAGCGCCACCGGCGTCCAGCGGCGGGCGAGGCGATCGGGTTGCAATTCAGCATCCGGTGCCATGCCGTCAGCGACCTGGGCAGGCGGGCATTCCCGGGCAGTCATATTCACAGGGTCGCAGGGCACGTGTGTCTTTCCTGATAGTCTGCGTCGTCGCACCGGCTACATTCCGACCGATCACGATCTGGCCGCGAGAGATACCGCGCCCCCTCGGGCGCGTCAATCCGGCTCAGTGCCAGTCGCGGCACGGCCGGGTTCGGCAGCAGGCTCTTCGACCAACAGCAGCCTTTGGCCGGCCGGCAGGTCGGTTAATTCGGTGCGTTGCCCGGAAGGCCAATGGACCACCAGACGTTCCACCCTGGCCTCCGTCCCCAACCCAAACAGCAGTTCGCGGTCACTGGTCGAGAGATAACTGCCCCCTCCTTTCACGATTCCGACCTGCTGTCGGCCGTTGGCGAACAGATCGACTCGTGCACCGATGGCCGACCTCGGGCTGGCGCGTCCCACCAGGCGAACAGCCAGCCAATGCGGGATTTTTGTTTCATTCCGCAACACGGCCACCGGCTCGTTGGTGTGCGTCACCACGAGGTCGGGGGTCCCGTTACCATCCAGGTCCCCTGCCGCCGCGCCCCGTCCGAGATGCCGCTGGGCAAAGTATCCACCGAGCTGAGGTGCGAGGTTTTTCAGGCGAGTCCCCCCCTCGTTCCAGAACAGGTAGGGGAATTGCCGCCGTTCCATGGGAATCGTCGGGGACCACACATGTCCATTGGCACAGAAAATGTCCTGACGCCCATCGCCATCGACGTCGCACAAGATCGTCCCGAATCCAACCGCCTCGGCGCCGACCGCTGACACGCCAAACGCGTGGCTGGCATGGTGGAACATGTCGTGCCCGCGGTTGCGATAGAAGGCAAACGACTGGTTCTCATAATTGGCCACCCAGATATCAAGCTGGCCGTCTCCATCGAGATCGCCAACATCCACTCCCATGCTGCCGTCGGCGGTCCCCAGCTCACCCAGCGCGACCCCGTCTTCCAGCGCCATGTCGCGATACGGTCCACTCGGCTGCGACACATAGAGTTGATTGGGCAGCGTGTCGTTGGCGACATACACATCAGGTCGCTGGTCGCCATTAAGGTCGGTGACGATCACGCCCAACGTCTTGCCGATCTCCTGCATGCCGAGTTCGGCACTGGCCTCGCGGAATGTTCCGTCACCGTTGCCCAGGTAAACCGTGCAGGGCAAACCCTGAAACACGGTTGGATCGCAGATATTCCGCAGGTTGCGACGCGTGTCGGTGCAGACGGGATTATTCGTCAGCGACCAGTCAACGTAATGGCCGACAAACAGGTCCAGAACCTGGTCCTGATTGAAGTCTCCCCAACCGGCGGCCAGACTCCAGAGCGAATCACTCAACCCTGAGCTATCGGAAACGTCCACAAACGTCCCATCCCCCTGGTTGTGGAACAGTTGCAGCCCGCCCCAACCGGTAATCAGCAGGTCTGCAAACCCATCTTCATCCAGATCGGCCATCCACATGCCGTGATGGTAATGCCGCACCGGCCGCAAGCCGGCCTGCTCCGCCACGGGTTCAAATTTCCAGTGACCCACCTGTCGAAACAGTTCCATCGGCCGGGGCAAGATTCGCGGTCCCTCGGCGAACTGACCTCCACCTGCAAACAACAGATCGGGTCGTCCATCGCCGTCATAATCGTCGATGGCACAGCCGGCACCGAACGATTCGAGGATGGTAAACAATCCGGCCTCTTCGCCGTTCTGCTGAGTCCATGCTACACCACTGTCGACAGCCACATCCTGAAACCGAATGCGCGCCGCGACTGTCGCATTCTGCGCGCCTTTGTCGGCATTCTCGCCTGTCTGCCCCGCGGGAACGGCTGGCACAGACCCGGAATCTCGACAGCCCGTTGACAGCGCAACCAGCACGACGGCCCACAGAGCCGCGCTGCTGCGCGATGTCGTTCGGTTTCCGATGTGGTCTGCCATACACATTCCCGTTGCTCACTGTCTGCGTCAGCCACCCGGCCGTACAGGCTCCTGCCACTCACCACGCTGGCCCGCCAGTGACCAGGCACTCAAGCCGTGCCACATTCGCGAGCCAGCCACGCACCTTTCATTCCTGATCTTTTCCGCGCCCCACGGCCGATCGATCCTCGGCAGACGGATCGACCGGTTTCGCCGCCGGCACCGACTGATCGGCCAGTTCGGCATGTCGATCGGCCCGCTCCGAATCCCCCAATTGGCGGTACAACTCCGCCAGCGCGGAATGAGCCGGACCATACGTCGGTGCGACCTGTAACAATGCTTCATACCAGCGAACCGCATCGCGACGCGAGACATACTTCGCCGTCAGGCCGGCGATCTGCATGCGTATCTCGAGATTGTCGGGCGCCTTCCGCAACTGCTTTTCGAGCCGGTTCAGTTCCTCCAGCCGGGGTCGCGACTCGGCGACAAACGCGAACAGCGGTTGCGCTGCCGCTGCCTGTCCCGATTCCTTCAGGGCCCGGGCCAGCGCGTACGCCAGATTGGCATGTTCGGGCACCTGTTGACTGGCCTGCTGCAGCGGTTTCACAGCTTCTGCGGCATCTCCCCGCGATAACAGGGCCTCTCCATAAGCCTTGAGTGTGGCAAAATCATCGGGCTGGATCTGCAGCGCCTGCCGCAGCAGGTCAATTGCACGATCTATCTGCCCCCCCGCCGCTTCACATTGTGCCAGGCCGCGGAGAGCCACCAGATCGTCCGGGTGCCGACGCAGGTAGTCGGCAAACAACGGTACGGCCTGATCGGTCTTCAGCCGAACCTGCAATGCCCGGGCATAGGCTAAACGATAGTCGTCATTGTCGCGTGCCAGTTCCCAGGCCTTGCGATACGACTCTTCGGCGGCTTCCCAATGCACCTGTGATTCATAAAACCGACCGCCCAGAGCCCACGGTTCAGGATCGCGCGGGTAGTCGGCCTGCCAGAGTTGCAGCGTTTTTTCAGCCTGCCGCAACTGATGATTGAGCATCGACCACTGGTAAAACGCCCGCGCGATTTCCGGCCCGTCGTCACGCTGATCCGCCAGCAGCGATTCCCAGTCATTCCGCAGTTCATCGAACTGACCGGTCTGCGCCAGAGCCAGACGGCGTTCGCGCTGCACGTCAGCCAGCGACGCGCCAAGCTGGGTGGCCTTCTGCAGTTTCTGACGCACCTCTTCAAAGTCGAGCCGACGGCGGGCAATCCGCACCTGCACAAGGCAGGTGCGGGCATCCAGCGGATGTCCCAGCCATTGGCTGCGCGCCACCCAGTTGGCAGCGGCCGCATGCTGTCGGCTTTCGAGGCAGGCTTCCGCCCGTCCCAGGCACAGGTCGTTCCAGAAATAGACAGTCAGCCCCACGGCGACCGCCGCACATCCTGCGACGGCCGCCAGTCGGGTGCGTGCCCGTCGGGTCTTCAACCATCTGGAAACGACCACATCGCTGCCCTTCAGTCACGCGCGAATCAGATATCGATATTGATCGTGATTGCCGCATTGGTGACTTCGACTTCCTTGGGGGACGTCTTCGCATCACCCCATTCTTTGGGGAACGGCGGTTCGGGAACGGTCATCGCCGCTTTGCCCTGCTGCATAATCTTCATGGCCATCTCGCCCGACATCTTCGAGGCTTCTTCAGTGCTGATCTGCTTGCCCCCCATGCCCTGCGACTGATTCGACGCCGCCATCGCCGCGCCGTCGATCAGGACCACTTTGTATTTCCCCGGGTTGGCTCCCTTGTCGCCGTTGGTGGCGATGGTGAATTTACCTTCGGCGTCGGTCTTGCCGATGCCCGGCTTCGACTTCGCCGTCGCGTCAACGGGTGTTAATTGCACGGTAATATTGGCCAGCGGTTTACCGCCGACTTTCAGCGATCCTGTGGCCTGGTACAAGGGCAACGCGCCTTCGCCCCCGGCGCTGCAACCCAGCAACCCAACCGACAACAACAGCGAACAACTCAACAGACGACGCATCGTAAGACTCCCTTGCTCAACATGGTGACAAAAACTCATCCCGCCGTCCTCGGTTTCACACCGCCGGGGCGCAACCTGGCGTTCGATCGAGATGCCGGACTACAGGTTCGCCAGCCTCTCGCGGAGAGCCGTGGCGACCTCTTCGTCCTGGGCGAACTCCGCTAATTTTAGCATAGATTCCAGAAATTTCCGATCATTGAGACTCTCTGCCGATTTGGACAGCGATTTGACTTCCGTCGTCAGAGCTTTTGAAATCTTGTAAATCTCAAAGTACCTGGCCGATTCTTCCAGTCGGCCCCGTCGACGCAGCAGGTCATGCAATTGAAAATGAATCTGCCACCAGTACGGATCGAGAGCAAACGCCTGCCGCAGGGCCCGCTCGGCGGATTCGAAATCGCCATTCACATCGGCACACCAGGCACGGGCCCGCCAGAAGCGTGCGTCGCCATCCGCGATTTTTGCGGGGACCGCTTCGAGCAGTTCCTGTACGCGATCGAGGTCTCCGTCGCTGATATTCTGATTCAGAAAGTACGCCACCAATTCCAGGTTGTGCGGGTACTTTTCCAGTAACTGTTCGGGGGTCGGAATGTGTTCAAAATCGGCCGCATGCAAGAGATCGGTCTTGGCCTCGGATACGTACACCTGCAGTGCTTGCGCCACCTCGAACGTTTCATCGTGCGGATCAGCCTCGCGCCAATGCTCGTTATGACGATACAGCGACGCGCTGTAGAGCCAACTGGTGCCCAGCAGATACACATACGATTCGGGACTCTCGCGCCGCGCACGAATCGCCTGGCGAATCCGCCGAACCATCTCGGCCCGCTGCAACGTCATCGTGAAGTAAAAGATCGCCTGTTTATGCACCATCAAAATGCGGGAATCGAGCGCCAGTACCTCGTCGCACGTCTGCACACCAATCCGCGGTCGATTCAGATTCTCGAATTCGATCATCGCCTTGCGGACCAGGGCCCCCACCGCCCGTGAATCATCGCGCGGAACCCGCCCCAGAAATTCGGCGGCGTGTTCGTAGTCTTCCAGCCCCTCGGCAGCCTCGGCCCGCATCAACCACGGATCGGCCGTCTGCGGCGCGATGACCGACCAGCGGGCCGCGACCTCTGCCAGTTCGTTCAACTGACTGTGGGTACTCAAGATGCGGCACTGCCGACTGAGTTCTGCAACCGACTCGCCACGCCACGGCCGCCACACCGCGAGTCCCGCGGCAACACCACCACACACGACCAGCCAGATCCACCACCGTGAACTCTTGTGAGCGACAGTCACCGTGTCGTGGACAACGGGGTCCGCCGTCTGGACGGCCTGCTCGACGGCTCCACTCGGACCGGCATTCGGTATCGCCGAATCGTGAATCATCGTGTGGCCCCCTCCGTTTCGGCACGGGCGGCACCGCTGGCCGTCGACGCCCCGTCGCTCTGCGCCTGCACGCCCGATGGCGGCCGCTGCCGCAGCACGACCTGCTGATCGAGAGTCACTCCGTTTACGGTCTCGCGGTCACCGTTCGGCCAGCGAATCTCGAGATCGACCGGACCAGCGTCAGTCCCCAGGCCGAAGATCAGCGCTGCTTCATGAGCCGAGCAGTAACTGACACCCCCGGCGAGTTCCTGGGTCAGGGTTTTGTCCCCCTGCCGCAGCACGACGCGCGTACCGATGCCCCGGCGGTTGCCCAGCGCCTGGCAGCGGATCTTCAGCCAGTGGCCGCGTTCGGAATCGTTACGCAAGATGGCGGCGGGCAGGTTCTGGTGCACGACGCACAGGTCCCAGTCGCCGTCGTTGTCGAAATCGCCACAGGCGAGTCCCCGGCCAATCAGTTTTCGCGAGAAAAACTCTCCCGCCTGGGCCGAGCAGTTAACGAATCGTGGACCTTCAAAGCTGAACAGCATCGGTTCCATTTCATGATCGTCACCCCGTTCGCGCCAATCGTCGACATGCCCGTTGGTGATGAAGATGTCTTCGTGGCCATCCTGGTTGAAGTCGGCCATCCATGTACCGAATCCCAGTTTCGTGAGGGTCGGCGCGTACAGCCCGACCAGTCCGGTGACATCCTGAAAACCAGCCGTTCCCAGATTCTTGTACAGCGTATTGCCTTCTCGCGTGAAATTTGTGCAGTACAGATCCAGCCACCCATTATGGTCAAAGTCGCCGAGCGCGATCCCCATGCTGGCCTGCATGAGTCCTTCGCCACTCACCGCGCACCCCAGAAAATTCGCCGATTCCACGAACCGCCCCTGCCCCTGATTGATGAACAGAAAATTGGCCGTCGTGTCGTTGGCGACGTAGATGTCGGGCAGGCCGTCGTTGTTCAAGTCAGCAATCACGACTCCCAACCCCTTGCCATCGGGCGCGGTCAGGCCATGCTGGTCGAGCGCGGCGACGAAGGTGCCGTCGCCCCGGCTGAAGTAGCATTCGTCGGGCACGGCCGCCAGGTGTTTCGGGTGGCACGTACCCTGCTTACCGGTCGCGCCATAGCACAGAATCGGATGATACGGATCGTATTCGACGTAATTGCAGACGTACAAATCAAGATGGCCATCACCATCGAGATCGGACCAGGCGGCACTGGTGGTCCAAAGCTTGTCCGAAACACCCGACAGCCGACTGACATTAATGTAGGTTCCATCTCCCTGGTTCTTCAGGAGCGTATCGGGGCCGACGTTACTGACGAAGATGTCGTCGAAACCATCGTCGTCATAGTCGGCGATTGCGACCCCCTGCCCGTATCGCCGTTCATCGATCCCTGCGACCTCGGCGACACTCACGAACCGTCCCGGTTCAACCTGCCGAAACAACTGATCGTTCGGTTCCGCGGCCGGATCATCCGTCGCCGGGTTGCCTCCCTGGCAGAAGTACAAGTCCAACAGGCCATCGCCGTCGAAGTCGAGCCAGCCGGCTCCCCCTCCGCTGGCTTCGACCATCAGCGAGCGCCCCGAGACGCCATTCGCATAAGAGAAGCGAATTCCCAGTTCGTCAGCAACTTCCGTGAACCGGGGAAACGTCGTAAGCCGGGGCTTCGACTGGGCGCGCGACCGCTCGGCGGCCGGTTTCGATGCAGTGGCCGCGGAAGGCGCCACTGCGACCTCCGTCGGCGCAGTGCTGGACTGAGCAGAAGATTGCCCAGAACGGACCGCCTCGGGCATCGCGGGTTGCGGCGCGGGATCAGCGCAACCGCCGGCCCAGATCGCCCACAGGCTGGCAGCCAACCCCGGCAATCGCGGTCCGAGACCGCGGAAAACCTTGCCTCGGTGGCTCACGCTCTCCACCTAAATAAAAAATGCTCGTCACCGGCACGCCGCCGGTGACGAGACTGATGAACAAATCACGTCAATCGCTACTGAACCTGCGACGGGTTAGAAGTCGCCGACCGGGTAGCTGCCGTTGCGGGTCGCCAGAGCCTGGATCGTAATCATCGCCATGTTATCGGAGATGTACTTCACCGAGCCGTCGGCCATCGCGACATGGCATCCACCGATGTGGGTGCTGCTCATGCCGTGGCACTTGTGCGGATCCGGATAGCCATAGTTCTGATTGATCAGATTGCAGGCCGTCGAGACTTGCATGGTGCTGGGCCAGCCACTGTCGCCTGCGGTTTGGCCGGGCTGAAGCCGACCTTGCGACCAGTGATGATCTTCCATCACGAGAATCGTCTGCGACGTTCCGTCGATGATATCGCTGACCTTTGCGGTGCCGAAGAACGAGAACACGCCATCCACACCCTGCAGGTAGTGATAGACCGCATCGCCTTCACCCCAGGCCCAGGTCGAACCACCGTTCGTCTGGTTCAGCGGAATCGAAACATAGTTGCTGCCGCCTTTGGGCACAGGCACCGGTCCACCGCCGTTGCCGGTGGTGCAGTCGCGCCAGTCGCTGACGATGAAGCCCATGTTGCCGGTGTAGTCGGTGCGGGCCACGTTGCCCACGCCGCCGCCGCTGCAGCCAGCCACGTCGCAATTCACGAACTTCGGCTGAGGATTGCTCGGGCAGAGCAGAGCCTGAATCGTGGTGGTGTACAGGAACGTGTTGCTGGCCGAAGTCCAGCCAAGCGAACCCGCGCCACCCGGACCGGGAGTCCAGTCATTGAAGTTGATTTTGTTGTAGATCGGAGCCTGATCCAACTGCGGCAAGGCCATTACGATCCAGCCAAAGTCCCCCGTTCCCTGCTGCCAGTTGCCGGCGTTTTCGCCGATCGGTCGACCGTCGTAGTTGTTGGGGAACTGGTTGTACTGCTCATGGTAGTTGTGGCAGGCCAACGCCAACTGCTTCAGGTTGTTCTTACATTGAGTGCGGCGGGCTGCCTCGCGGGCCTGTTGGACGGCCGGCAGCAGCAGGGCCACCAGCACGGCGATAATCGCGATCACCACCAGCAACTCAATCAGTGTAAACGCACGTGACTTTCTGTTTCTCATACGCAATCTCCTGAACACCAAACCAAAAAAGATCCCTGAAAATCCCAGGGGAAAAAGTCGAGTCACTCAATCGAAATCGAAAATCCTGACGCCGTGGGCCTCACACGTCCCTGTGCCTCAAAATTGGACATTAATGTCCTATTTTTCTATTCCAATAGATGAACTCTCAGCATCCCAAACGCATCTGCGCAACCTGATGCCTTTTGTGATTCTAGGGGCGGCTGACGAAGATCGTCAAGGCTGAAGATTTTTCACAAATCTGCAAGATTCCGCAGCCATTCGCCCCGGCCACCAGGCGAACCCCCAATGAATGGCCGGTACAATTCCTTCGTGAAGACTCGAAAACTGCCTTTGGTCTGGATCTGGTTGACAGCGTTTGGGCTCTCAGCCTGCTCAGATTCCGCGCCGCGGGACATGCCGTCGTCCCCCACACCAGTTGCCAAGACCCCTTCCCTTCCGCCGCCCACTTCCCCTACTCCGTCCCGCCCCCCCCGGGAGCCGGTGGAGTCCCCCTCCCGACTCGTTACGTCCAGACACCTGGTATTTCGTGAACTGGCTCAGATGTCGGGTCTCATTCATGCCTGGCCTGAACAGCCTCGACCATTGACCTCGCTGCAGGCCTTCGGTGTGGGCTGCGCGGCATTCGATCTCGACAACGACGGCTGGCAGGACGTCCTGCTGGTCGCTCAACCTCATCCCCGCCTGTTCCGCAATTCTGGACACAGGCGGTTCGTCGATGTCACCGCGGGGAGCGGACTCGACCAACTGTCCGGCGACTGGCGCGGTTGTGCCGTCGGAGACTACGATGGTGATGGCCTGCTCGACTTACTCATCACCGGTTACCACGGCCTGGCCCTCTGCCGCAACCTGGGCAACTCTCGATTCGCCAACGCCACCGTTGAATCCGGTCTGGATCCCCACAACCTCGGGGAATGGGGTTCGAGTGCCGGATTCATGGACCTCGACGGCGATCAATGGCTCGATCTCGTGATTTTAAATTACGTGGTCTTCGGCCCCGATTCGCAGCAATATTGCGAGCATCACGGCGTGCGCTCGGGATGTAACCCGCGCATGACCTACCCCCCCGAACGCGGCCGCATCTGGCGCAATACCGGAACCGGCCGGTTCGAAGCGATCCCTCAGGAGCAAGCCATGGCCGCCACCCACGGCTTGGCACTGGTCGTTTCCTTCAGTGACTTCGACGACGACGGACGGATCGACTTTTACGTCGGCAACGACGGAGTGCCGGCCGACCTGCTGCACAATCAAGGTGCGATGACCTTTCACAACACGGCCCGTGTGGCGGGTCTTGAACAGGTCGAGAGCGGAGCGGTCGCCGCGATGGGATCGGACCTGGCCGACTTTGACCGAGATGGGCGCCTCGATCTGGCCGTCACCAACTGGCAAGGGCTGGGTGCGGTTCTCTTCCGTGGCCTCGGCCAGGGATTGTTTTTCGACCAGTCGCAGATTTCGGGACTGACGCGAAGCACCAAGGATTTCATGGGATTCGGCCTGAAGTGGATCGATTTCGAAAACGATGGCTGGCCAGATCTGTTCCTGGTCAACGGTCATGTCTACGACAATTCCGACCAGGTCGAAGGCCCCACGGCCCGGTTTCGCCAGCCGCTCAACCTGCTCGTCAACGTGCAGGGCCGTCGTCTGGTGGATGTCGTTCCCGCGCTACCCGAAGAGATGCAGTCCCCTCTCGTCGGTCGAGGCTCGGCGACCGCTGATTTTGACAACGACGGCCGAGTCGATTTGCTCGCCGTCGACCTCGAAGGCCCCGTCCGTTTATTCCACAACGAAACCGAAACGACGCATCACTGGCTGAAACTCGATCTGCGGGGCAAAGCCCCCAACACGTTTGGATACGGCGCACGATTGGTGGGGCGGTCAGGGACTCGTGTATGGCGTGCCGACCTGTCACCTGCCTCCAGTTATCTCTCTTCCAGCGATCCGCGGATTCACTGGGGTCTGGGTGACACTACGACGCTCGAAACTCTGACCATCCGCTGGCCCGATGGGACTGAACAGACCTTGAACGGTATCGCCGCCGACCAGATCATGCGGATCGACCAACCGAAATAGCTCACCCGCGGCACGGCGACCGCCGAGACACCTCTGACACGTGACCAACTTGCCCCACAGAGGTTGGGGTTCAAGGTCCGGGGCTGTCGAGTCGTTCTGACGGCCGATACGAGAGACTCAGGTGTACCGTGCGCGGAGTGCCACCGGTCACGACCGATTTCTTTCCTACGTACAGCAGCGACTTAGAATCTCTCAGCAAATCGAATTCACTGTCACCTGCCATAAGCGATTGCGATTCCCAGCCAAACCACAGCGGATGAGGAATCTCCTGCCCCACCGCACGCACCGGGACATCGTAGTCCTTGCGAAATACGGGATGACCATCCACATCAATTCCCAGCAGACACCCGGCGGGTTGTTGACCGACAATCGCCAAAGTGCGATCCATCGCCACGGATTCCCGCGGTTGAATCCACAACAGCAGATGCGCCCGCGGAGTCGGAATCTTCCAAATGTCGCTGGGGTTCTGCGACGGCAATCGGGTGGGAAATGATTGCTGGCCCGTTTCGCGGACTTCCATCCAGAACTCCGCGGGGCCGTCGTCAAAATCAAGAGCCCAGACCTGGGTGCCCAATTGCCGAATTGACTCTGCTGGCGAACCTAACAGTCCACCGGTGATTTTCCGAGGCAACTCCGTCAGGATGTGCTGCAACTCGGCATCAGTGGGCGCGACCTGTTTCGCCGGCCGGGTGGTGCGAAGCGATCTGTCCTGCTTCTCGTTCACCGAAGTCGTTCCGAACGGCTCCTGATAAATTGCGAAGCCGTTACCGCCTGAGGCGTAATCGGCGGCCGAGACCGGTTCGCAACGGACTTTGAGAGCCAGTACGACCGAATGGTCACGGATCGTTGACAGCAAATCCCGGGTATTGGTCGCCGTCAGGGTCTGTCCACCCACTTTCATCCAGAGGACATACTCGACAAACGGCTGAAGCTGCCAGGTTCCTCCAGGGGGATTTTCCAGAATATCGGCCGTCTGCAACCCGGCGAAGAGATCAGAGACCCAACCTCCCGATTTGATCGCATTCGTCCCCCGCTCGAGGTGGCGAGAAACCCTGCCGCGCCATTCGCAGCGCAGTTGGCCTTGTCTTTCCGAGCTCAAATCGGTCCCCTGCTGCAGATGCAGAGTCATGTCTCCCGCAGGCGCCGCACCGGGGGGTGGAATCAATGCCAGGGTCTGTCCAAAGTCGCCTAAAGGCTGGACCTGACCCGCCACATACAACTCGACACCGAAAACCACCTTGTGATTCACCGGGCCATTGACCTCGAAAACCGGAACCAGCGAATCACTCACCGGGCGCGCGGTGATCCGCAGGGGAGGATCCCGTTCCGCCGTGGTTTCGCCCGGGATCGTTTCGGACCGATTGGCCTGCTGATCGGACTGCGGCGCGCGGGACCAGTAATTCGATAACGCTACAATCGGAAATGTGCAGGACAGCAGAAACAACAACCAGGTCAGAGAAGTCCATCCCGCCGACTGAGTCTGTTGCTCGCGAAGCACTGGGCGATGCCGACCGCGGGTCAGCCACCAGAGATGCAGCCCGAGCGCGACCACGAACAGCAGCGACCAGCTTCCCAAAACGGTGACCAGGTGGATCACCTGGAGTTCCGCGGGAACCAGAATCGAGACGGCGATCCCCGCAGACAGGCAGACCGCCGTCAGCACCAGCAGGGGGACCGCCACACAGCGAACATAAAGCGGCCCCTGCGGAGTCATCGCCACCCGCAGTCCGGCGCTGAGTGGATGCTCACGCAACTCGGTTTCGGAAGTCGGGCCCGAAACGGGCGGCGCAGGCACACGAAGGTTTCTGGCACCGACCAGCAAGGCCGCCAGATACCCGACATACAAGACCACCCCCACGGACAGCAGGCTGATGCGTAATGGAGTCGATTGGGCTTCGGCAGCCAGGTAGCTCGCCGCCAGAGCCAGAACCAGCGATGCGACAGCGATCTGCCCCAGCTGTTGGCGGGTCGTCAGAGCCGGCCGTTGAATGCCGTATCGGGCCGCAATATCAGCGATGGCCTGTTGCGCCTCACCCAGACTCGAGCCGGTGATGTCGCGGTGCATGCGAATCGCCCCGACCCAATTCTGTCGCAGGACCCGCAGCAGCACCTGCTCTTCCGCGGGATTCAAGGCCCCGGGTGCATCCCCGGTGCGGGCTGCGGGAGTGCGCACGGCTTCGACGTCGGTTTTCACATCCTGAGCCTGCTGGTATCGCTTTTCCGGCTCCTGCGCCAAAGCCCGCAGAACAACCTGATCCAGTCGTACGTCGACCTGAATCTTCTGAGACGGCGGCTCGAAGCGCCCCATCGGAATCTGGCCGGTCAACAACTCGTAGAATACAACCCCCAGCGAATAGATATCCGCCCGGTGATCGACCGCTTTCGTCCCCTGCATCTGTTCTGGCGCCATGTACCGCAGCGTCCCCAGCACCTGATGGGTCCCCGTCAGTGAGACATCGAGTTGATCTTGATGCAGGAGTTTCGACAGGCCAAAGTCGGCGATCTTCACGCGCCCTTTTTTGTCCACCAGGATGTTCTCGGGTTTGATGTCGCGGTGAACCACACCTTCGTCATGAGCGTATTGCAGCGCATCGCAGATCTGCGGCACGATCGCCAACGACTGGGCCGGCGTCATCTGTTGCGATTCGATCAGGTGTCGCAGATTCGTCCCATCGATGAACTCCATGACAAAATAGAAGTGTTTTCCCGCCTGACCAAAATCATGGATCGTCACAATGTGGGGATGGTTGAGTCGGGCCAACGCGCGGGCCTCGCGCGTGAATCGCTCGGCGAATGCCGGATCGTCGCCGACTTCCGGCGGCAGAATCTTGACTGCCACCATCCGATCCAGCCCAGTTTGCCGGGCCTTGTAGACCATCCCCATGCCGCCTCGTCCCAGCAGCTCGACGATTTCCAAATGCGGGAACAACGGCCCCAACTGTTCGGGGGAGGGAACTTCGAAACCCGCTAACCGACCGCCAGCGGGTGATGCTGCCGTGGCTGCCACCTCCGGCCCCTCACTGGCACCGCTTTCTGCGGGACCGCGGCTTTCGAAACCCGCCTGCACGAGACACGTCGGGCATAAACCCAGCGGGGCGTCCAGGGGTAATTCGGCTTGGCATCGGGGGCAGGATTTCATGTCGCTCATCGGATTCTCCAGTCGGCACAGGTCCGGTATTGCTCAGGTACAGGAGAGTCTCAAGTCGGTAACAGGAAATCTGAACTGGCGTCACATTATTCCAGAGATTTCAGAAGCAACTGCAGTTCCTGATCGACATCCTCGCGACTGCCCACGGTGCGGGCCACTTCCTCTCGAAACAGTTCCCGATAGCGTTTTCGCAGGCGATATGCGGCCTGCTTGGCGGCGGCTTCGGTGATTCCCAGGTTCGCCGCGGCGTTCGCGTAGTGCTCTGAATTCGCTTCCCCGGTCAAGGCGGCCTGGAACTGCTCGAAATACTCGGGCTTCCCGGATTCGCTGAGTTCGCCACGCAATTGCGAAAGGACCTGATCCAGCAGCGTCAGGACCCACCGTCGTTCAAACAGTTTTTCTGCGGTCAATTCATGACTGGGTTCGAGCAGGTATCGCGATTCACCCGTAGTGAAATCCAACGACAGAATCTGGCAGTCGCCCCCGCGTTTCAAGGCCCGCGCATGCTCCCGCTCGTTCAGCAGAAAGTTCTGGACTGACGCCAGTAAGAACGCCCGGAACCGGCCACGCTCCCGGTCGGCACGAGCCAGAATCTGCTTCTCGAGCAAATGCGAGAAAAACCCCTGCGTCAGATCTTGCGCCGCGTGGCGGTCGGAAACCCGCCGACGGACATACGCATACACCGGATACCAGTACGCATCACAGAGTGCTGCCAGCGCCTGACGTGAGGCGTTGTGGTCAGCATCGGCCGCGGCGGCGACCAGACTCCACTGCGTCGTGGCGAACTGTCGGCACCGCAGTTCCCGGGGCAGATCGGATGAATCGGGCATACCGGCATGTTAGCAGATCATTTCCCGAACTGTCGCACATCGCCCGATCGCGTCGGGCGACCTGGCGTGGGACAAGTTTTCAACTTGTCAGCGCAGAGCGTACTGCGAGAGTGGCCGGGTTGTCAGCCAACAGATGGGGTCTCTGTGCGGGGCAGGCCGGTGAGACATGCCTGACAAGTTACAAACTTGTCCCACGGATTTGGGTAACACGCGCACAAAAAAAGAGCCTGCCGCTCAACCGCATTGCTCCGGGCCAGCAAAGACAATACAGGAACGGCGAGGCTCTGACGGAATAATAACACGTTCCGGTCTCACGTCCAGTTTCTTTCGCAATTGTAACCCGACTCATTCCCTTATGCGGATTTTCCTTACATACACAAACACACCCGTTGCCCTGCCACCCATTGTTCAAATTCCACAGATGCCACTGCTCACCCTTAACCCGCGTCCCCAATTCGCCTGATATCCCCCAACGCTACGCAACGTGCGAATTCGACCGCCGGCCACCAACAAAACAGTTTCCAAGCCGAAAAACCATCATCCCAACACGAGCAACAAAGTTCCGCACGCGAACGATTGACGATTCGTGTGAACGGAACTTGCCAGACAAGTTTTCATCTCGGTTGGGTGCGAATCCGACTGCCCTACTTTGGTTCCCTCGGGACGGATTGTTCCAACAGCCTGGCAACACGTTGCAGCGCGGCACGATTTTGAGTGCTGTGGCGATCAAGCCTCACTGCCCGGCGGAAATACTTCGCCGCCAGATGCAGTTCCCCCAGATCCATAGCCATGTACCCGGCGGTCTTTAGTGCGAACCCATAATCCGGATACGCCTCAGCCACGTCGCAAACCTTCCCGAGTTTTTCCCGGGTAGCTGATCCGCGATTCGCCCATTGGAGGATGAATTCCGGGGCCCCCGGAACGAGCTGCAGATATTGGCCGTCGCGATCGGCCCAGCTTAAGACCTCACTCCCCAAATCTGCGGGGACCACCGGCGCGGGACCCCTCGTGTGTGCAGGCCGAACCTGTGCCAGCAACTGTCGATAAAACTGCAATCGCTCGCCGATATGATCAGACAATCGCTGGGACTGGACGAAGGCATGGGCCTGGCACCGAAGTTGCCTTCGCAAATCCTCGTCGGCTGCTAACCGATCGAGTTGCCGAAATAATTCCTCATCATCGCGATACAGCAACCCCGTCTGCCCCTGGATGACACTGTCACGGTATGGCTCCAGCTCAGGGAAGATCCCCACGACACCACGGGAGGCGTATTCAAGGAATTTGACATCCGAGCGACAGCGATTGAACGCCGTGGGCAACAGCGGGGCGAATCCGATGTCGAGTCGATCGAGAAATCGCAGGTAGTCGGCGAACGGCCCGAACGTCTCGAAGTGATAACGGGCCGGTGGTAACGAGAAATACGCACGCGCACTTTCGTGTGTCATCACGGCCAGATGGATCTCGGGGTGCCGATCGAGCCAGCGCTGCAGGAGGGCAGACAGGCTGTGCCAATCCGCCAGGTGTCCCGCCGAACCTCCCCAACCAATCGTCAGAGGACGGTCCGGACGGGCAGGCAAATCGGAAACATCGTCCAGCCGATTACGGAAAATGGCCATGGGACGGGTCGTGTGGTTCTGCCACAGACGGGCCAGCGCCGGCACACTGGTCTGTACGCCGTCGGCCTGCCGAAGTGTCTGAATGAACCACTGCTGTTGTTCCCGATCGTTCCACGTTTGAGACAAATAATGTCCGGCAGGCAGGGCAAAATAGTGATCGTTGGCTTCCACGACCGTCACACGACCCGCCTTACGGCGAAGTTCCAGCAACGGCAGATCGTCCCAATCCCAGGCCGCCAGAATCAACACATCCGCCCGCTCGACCAACCCGCGCCGCAGGTGATGTCGCAGTGGGCAGTCGACCACCGTAACCCCCGGACAGCGACTGAGCGCGCGGCCAGGTCCATGCAGTCGATGCACTCCATCTCCCGTGTCCAGAATCTCGCAGATTTGAACGATGAGCATCGAGCGGCAACCGGCAAACCCAGTTTGGCGTGGAATTCCGTGGGTGTACCGACTGTCGGAGAGAATCGCAATCGACCGCGCCGGGCCGTCGCATTCGTTATTGCCCCTGCCGACTGGCAGGGGGTTGTCAGCCGTCTGCGGGCGTAATAGTCTGGCACACGCAACACTTTCTGCCGCCAGCAAATTTCTTCGGGACCTTAATCATGTTCGGATTCTTCAAGCCGCGCTGCCCGATTGACATTCGGGAAAAAACGTGGATCGAACTCCGCATGCAGTGGTTGCTGGAACGCCTGGGTGCTGAGCGGATCGCCGAGGTCGAAGTGCTGACACCCAGCCCGGCCCATTTTCCAGAGGCCTACTCCGGTTCCGCGGCAGATGTCGAACGGATCTTCACGCTGGTCTGCGAGCGGATGGGAGTCCGCAGAAATTCCGTCGAGCTGAAGATCTTTGCCGGCGCACGGCCGAATCCCCAAGTGCTCAATCAGAATTCTGTGGCGCTGGGACTTTACGAATCGCGTGAGTCCGATTCCGACGACCACAAGATCTGGATTGCGAAACAGCAAACCGAGGATCCCGCCAATCTGATTGCGACAGCCGCCCATGAGTTGGCCCATTGCCTGCTGCTGGGGGGCAACCTGCTGCAATCAGCCGATCTCGATCATGAGTTCATTACCGACCTGCTCCCCGTGCTTTTGGGATTCGGCATTTTCCTGGCCAATTCTGTGGTGCAGGAATCGACTCATTGGGCCGGGCCCTATCTCTCCTGGTGGTCCATCCGCAAGTCGGGCTATCTGCCCCCCAGAATGTTTGGCTACGCTTTAGCCCTGTTTGCCTGGTACCGCGGCGACGACGGCGCATGGTCGAAGTATCTGCGCGGGGATCCACGCCAGGTCTTCAAATCCGGCCTGGCTTATCTGAAACGCACGAACGACTCGTTGTGCCACCCTCAATTCCGTACCGGACGTGCCGCCCCGTCGCGCCTCTGTGATCGGCTGTCCGACCAGAATGCCGGTATCCGGTTGCAGGCGGTGTGGGAATTACGCCGGCCTGACGAACCGCCTCCGGGAGACCCGGAGTGGGCCGCTCTCCTCGAAATGTTCGCGGGCCGTGATCCGATTCTGATTGTTGAGGCCGCTACGGCCATCACTGCGGTCGGGCGGCTGGATCATCGCGTCGTCGCTCACGGATTGTCGCTGCTCGAACGATTCGATCACCAACCCGCCGTGGTCAGCGCGGCAGCAAGAGCCCTGGCAACTCAGAAAGACGTGATCGACAGCAGTTCCCAAATCCGCAGGCAACTTGCGGATCAAATCTGGAAACTTCTGGATCATCCCGCACAGGATGTCGTGATCGCCGGACTGACCGCCGTGAGACAACTGACGCCGGCCGGCGATCCACTGACGCAGCAGCGTCTCTTACGCCTCTTGCGGCGGGGCCTGGCAAACTGTGACGAAGTGCTGACCCAGAGTGCCGTACAGGCGATTCGGGCCACGGTTTCCAATCCCCACCAGGTGATCCGAGATTTCTTCCGTGACGACCCCGACCTGACCTGTCTGGTCGAAGCGGCCCTGGAAGCGGATTTCAATGAGACAGAGCAGCGGCCGGTCCGTCTCCCCACCCGCAACAGCCTGCCGATTCCCCTGCCAGGCTGGACGCTGGGCGAGATCCTCTCACCCGTCCCGATCCACACGCCTCCCGTCTGATACCCGGCAACACCCTGAACTGTCTGCCAACGTCTGAAACCGTCATTCCCCAACGACGCAGCAGGTATCAACCGCGGCACCGTCCCGCGAGATTACGCACAGAAATCCGCTGAACAGGCAGTTCCTTGAATCCAGCGTCCCGGTCCGGCACAATTCGGGTTCGAATCACCCCTTCAATCGTTGTCGATGACAAGTCGGGAAGACTGATGAATAGTGCGGAACTCGCTTCGCCCATTAAGCGCCATGGCGGAAAAACCTATCTGGCCGAGAAACTCCTGGAACTCATGCCCCCTCGGGCGAAGAACTCGAATCGGCCTGACCCCGAAGATCCGGGTTGGGTGCACTATGTCGAACCGTTCTTTGGCGGCGGATCGGTCCTGTTCGCGCAAGACCCCGAAGGCATTTCGGAGGTCGTCAACGACATCGATGGCGAATTAACGAATTTCTGGGACGTGCTGAAATCAGCCGAGTTGTTTGCCGACTTCCAGCGGGTGGTCTCCCTGACCCCCTGTTCCGAAGTGGAGTTCGAGCGTTCGCGACAGATTTCACCACAGGCGTCACCTGTGGAACGGGCGGCGGCGTTTTTTGTACGAAACCGCCAGTCACGACAGGCCTTGGGCAAATGCTTCTCGACATTATCGCGGAACCGCACGCGACGGGGAATGAATGAACTCCCCTCGGCTTGGCTGTCGGCGATCGCCGGCCTGCCCGAAGTGCATCGGCGCCTGCAGCGAGTCGTGATACTCAACCAATCGGCCCTCAAAGTCATCGAAAGACAGGACGATGCCCGCACACTGTTCTATCTCGATCCGCCGTACGTGCATGACACACGCACTGTAACCAATGCCTACGATCACGAAATGCATGACAGCGAACATCGGCAACTGCTGACGCTGATCGCCGGGATCAAGGGACGATTTCTGTTGAGTGGCTACAACTGCCCGCTTTACCACGAGTTTGCCAGCCTGCACAAGTGGCAGCGCGTCGATATCGAAATCGACAACAAAGCCGGCAGTGGCAAAGAAAAGCGGAAAATGATCGAGTGCGTGTGGATGAACTACTGACATCGGCGGTACGGTCGCGGGCACCCGGTCGCCAGACAATTCGCGGCCGGAACACCGGACAAGGCCCGCCCAGTCGTCAGCGGCACGGGTTCAGTAGAACACAGACCACAGACCGACCAGGCCGATGATGGCCAGTAAGACGGCGATTGTCAGGCTCAAAGGCCACTGCGAGAGGACGGGCGTTTCGTCCCGACGTAAGCGACGCTGAGAGCGCCATTGAGAAATTCCGGCTCCGATCATGGCCACAATCCCCAGCACGATCAGGCCGACGCCCATGCGAATGGCCCCTTGATGCAAGTGGGCCGTCTCAGGATTGGGATGCTTTTCCTGCAACGAGCGAAAGAAACCGACCATCCCGAATCCAAACGTGGCAAAAGTGATCGTCGTACGAATCCAGGCGAGCATCGTCCGATCGAGCGCCAGTTGTGTCCGGAAGCTGGCCATCGACGTCCGACGCTCAGCCAGGGGCACGCGGGGATCGGCAGGGGTTTGATCGGCCGGTTCCATGTTGGCAATCCCGTTTCTTTTCAAGGGTCGTTCTGCGGTGGCCACGCACCAGGAACCTTGCGCGCAGGAGGCTCGGACGTGGCCAGCGAGTACACTCCGGCATCCCGGTTCCACAGGAGCGGAATTGTCACCGTACGGTCGGGAGCGGTCAAGCCTGAGCGCGGAACGGCCAGAGAGAGTGCCTGACCACCACAACTGGTCCATGAAAGCGCCGCGCGAAACGGGACGGAACGCCACCCAGGCCGAGGCCCCGGCGGCCGCTCATCCGATAAGAGACTCCGCCAGGCTGGCACACGCGCCGACGGCGTTGTGCCAGCCCACGGAAAGCCGCGAACAGTCTGAGATCAGGCGCGACGCAGCGTACGGCGCAGGACCAGGGGCATCGCGATCAGACCCAACACGAGCACCGACGACGGTTCGGGAACCGGGTTCGCCTCGGCTCCATAGAGCAGGTCATCAAACGCGACGTAGTCACTGCCCGCGACAGTGATCTGAATTGCGGCGATGTTGGCTCCGCTCGTCGAGACAAAGCCGGCGAACAGCCATTCATTCGGGTGCGGGTACTGCAGTTCATAGGTCGCCAGGACGCCGTTCATACTGTCGAGCAGGGTGATCGTATTCCCGGCGAATTCCGAGTCGAGATACGAAATCGCCACGGCGGCCTGGGGAGCCGCAAAATCGATCTGTACACCGCCGCCACCGTCAAAATCGCCTGCCACCTTGGGATTCACTTCCATTACGTTCAATCCACTTTGAGCCGAGACGGCCGACGACACCCGAGGATTGCCGCTGTTGATCGCCGAGAAGGTGAGGCCCGCCACTTGGTTGGACAGAGAACCATGGGCCAGGCTGTCGAAATCCACACTGGACGGAGCGGGAACCGCGGCATTCCACGACGCGGCATCGGTGAAAGTCACAATACCGGCATCGGCCGTGTGGCCCGAGACCACACCCCACACAGCACAACAAACGACGAGCAATCTACGTCCCAGGCGGAGGTGAAGCCGGTCTGGGGAAAACACAGACGGAAAAACGATTCGCTGCGACATTCGAGGACTCCGCGCAAAGGATGTGGAACGATGAACCGGGCACAAATTCCCGGCACCACAGCGATAAGCGCAGTCCGCCAGCGATTCACCGCACGGATTTTTGGATTTCAGCGGGATTTTCAGGATCTCGAGAAAACAACGAGCCAGGTCGCAGTCGCAGCGGGGGGCGTCCTGCGGTATCCGCAGTCGGCGGGATGCCCGGCCAGAACGTTCCCAGATCCAGATCGTCCAGGCCCCGGCGGATCCGCGCCAGGTCAAAGCGATACAACACGCGGGATTCCGTGGTGGCGGCATACAGAGCCACGTTTCCAGGAGCGATCGCGATGGGAACCAGGGGTTCATCGAAGGGTGCGTGCAGCACGGCGAATTCTGCCAGCGTTTCTCCGTCCCGCAGAGAAATTTCTCCGGTGTCGCCTGAAAACGCGCAGAGCGTCTCGTCGGGTGAGAAGATCGGGAGAAACCTGACGGGAATGCGGCAGTCCAGGCTCCAGTCAGCCGAGCGGTAGACGTGGCACTCAAAATTTGTCGAGGAATGCACCAGTAACCGATTGCCCCGGGGTGAGAACTTCACGCGGCACAGACCAAGGGACGGCAGGGCGGCAACCACCTGGCCCTGGGGATCCCAAACCATGGCAGGGGTTTGCCCCTCTGTGGGCGATCCACTCCACACGCCGGTGGCGACGAACCGTGCATCGGGACTGACCGAGACCGATTTCACATCCAACCCGCGTGCGATGGCAAAGTGGTTCGCAGGAAGATCGGGCCGACGACCGGTGTGAATACAGGCCGCCCCCAGAGTTGTCTCCCCATTAATGATTTCCGCCTGCAAGGCAATGAGTGAGCCATCGGCAGCCACATGCGAATCGAAAGGCAACGCGGCGCGCCACCCCGACAGACTCCGATCGGGCTCACCGATGGACAGTGTGCCCCCTGCGGTATCGAGCGTGATGGGCCAGATCTGCAGGCCCTCCCGGCCATAGGTGACCAGTGACTGATCCTGAAGAAAACCGGTCGCCTGCAGACTTGAGGGCCGGTTTGCCGGCAGTTGCACAACAGTGACTCCGGCATTCGTATCGACCAGCGCGATTCCCTGGCGCGTCGTGACTGCCAGCAGGCTGCCGGTGGCATCGAGGTGGTGGAAACGGTGAAAGTCGCCAATGATCTGCGGAGACTCGGTTTTCCCCAACGGCACCAGGCGCAGTTCCCGCCCCGGCGCAAATCGCAGGGTCCGCACGCGATGCTGGCTGAGCAACTCGGGCCCGATCCGGGTATTGTCGGGCGAGACCACAAGGTTATTCCGGTTGGGGCTCGACGGACGCAGCAGCAATTCTCGACCGCTCGTCGTTTCCCACATGCGCAGCGTCTGTGTCCAATCGGTCGAAAAGACGGTGTCTCCGTCGCGGCTCAACACCGGCACAATTCCGGCCGAAGTGTGCCGTACGAAGGCCGGAGCCACCTGAGAACCACTGGCCAAATCCATGAGCACGCAACCCCGGTCGCGCGGACCAGCCACGATGGCCCAGTGATCATTGGGATGCGCTGTCGGGCGGTACCCAATATCGGGCAGTGCATGCCGCGACTCGGCGAACGAGTGTTCTGCATCGAACACGCGCCAGTCCACGGCCGTCTGGGCCACCAGGTAGCGACCGCTCGGTGACCACATGAACGCCAGGCTGCGCTGGAAATCCGCGACCTCGATCTCTGCCATGAGCCGCTGGTCCGCCAGGTTCCAGATCTGCACCTGGCGTTCCACGTGCATGGCCAACCTGCAACCGTCGGGACAGAGTGACGCCCAGTGTCCGAAACGTTCGAAGATCAGTGTGGCCTGTCCACCATCCAGTTCCCAGCATCGCACACGGGGGTCATCTCCGTCGCGGCGCTCGAGCAGCAGTCGCCCGTTCTCACTGAAAGTCAACCCGCCATAATCGCTGTGGGTGCCCAGCCCCTGGAAACGAGTCAGCGGGTGATTTTCCGGAAGAGAGCAGACATCGATGGAACCGTCGCGATGGGCCACGGCGTAACGATCAAACGTCGGGGCCAGGGCAAAGGCCTCGCCATCGTCGGGATAGCCGGTCCATTCCAGGTCGGGCTCCCAATCGGGAAGGCACAGGGCCGAGGCGGCTTCGTCGGCATGTTCTCGACTGGGGCCGGCGATTGCGAGAGACTCGCGCAGAGCGCGCAGGGCTCCAAACCGCTGCCCGGCACGGCCCCCGGTTCGCAGGGCGCGAGCCAATTGCAGCAAACCGACCGCCCGCTCGGCCCGGGCGCGCTGCGTTTGTTCTTCAGCCCGTTCGCGCTGCTGACGTTCTGACTCGCGAGCCTGTGCCTCGGCGACAGCCCGCAATGAGGCCGTCCAGGCGAAAAACAGCGACGTAGACAACCCGGCCAGCAATGACAGGAACACAGCCGCGACCAGTCCGGCGATGGCCGGATTGTGTCGGCACCAGCGGGCGCAGCGCTCCAGCGGGCCGGCGGACCGGGCATGAATGGGCTGGCCATTTAGAAAGCGTGTCAATTCATCGGCAACTTCACGCGCCGTGGCGTAACGATTTTCGCGAGCGGCCTGCAGACACTTCATCACAATCGCATCGAGTTCCTTCTCGATCTGACGGGCCACCCGGGCTGGAATCCCTCCCCGGGCAGCGGAAATGGCTGACGCGTCGGGTGCCGACCGCAGGCTGACACTGGGTGGAGAGGGGGTCCCCTCGCGGATGAGCATGAGCATTCCCAACAGCGAGTCGTGGTCGATGCCGTAACGTCCGAAGGGAGGCCGTCCCGCCAGCAATTCATAGAGCAGAGCCCCCAGGGAATAGACATCGGTGCGGGTATCGACGTCGATCGGTTCCAGTCGTGCCTGCTCGGGAGACATGTATTCGGGGGTGCCCACGACCATCCCGAAGGCCGTCGTACTGTCGGCAGGGGTCAAGGGCTGACCGATGGCCTTGGCAACGCCGAAGTCGATGACTTTGGGAATCGCCCGACCGCCACTGACCGACACCAGCACGTTCCCTGGCTTGAGATCACGATGAATGACCCCCTTCTGATGGGCGTGCTGCAGGGCTTCGCAAACGGAGATAAACAGTCGCACGCGGTCCGCGATCGAGAGGCGGTGTTCGTCACAATACCGGTTGATAGGGACACCAGGGACGAGTTCCATGACGAAAAAGGGGTCGCCAGAGTCGGTGCCACCCCCATCGAACACGCGGGCGATGTTTTCATGGTCCATCACGGCCAGGGCCTGACGCTCGGCGTCAAACCGCTGAATGACGGCGGGAGAAGCAACTTCCGGCTTGATCAGCTTGAGGGCCACCTGCCGCACCAGCGGCGCGGTCTGCTCGGCCCGGTACACCGTGCCCATACCCCCTTCACCCAGGACTTCAATGAGGCGATACCGGCTGGCGATGACCGTGCCCGCGGGGAGAGCAGGTGGCGCGGGGACGGCGGAATGCAGATCGGGGAGCGCGCCGTCGCCAGGCGCGCTCTCCGAGCCGGCCTCATCCCCCAAGTCGATCTGGGGGAGAGACTCCGGATGCAGAAAATCATCCATTTCCCCATGGGCGGCCAGCAGGCGTTCGACCCGTTGCCGCAACGGCGCATCGCCGGCGCAACTCCCGTCCAGCAGCGCCTGTCGCTCGGGGCCGGCAGGAACTTCGAGTGCCTCATAGAACAGCGTCTCAACTTGGCGCTCGTCAGGCATCATCACGATCTTTCGCGGAACTGGCTTTCACAGTCAGAACAGCGCATTCCGGAAGCC